>JBBFLK010000012.1 GCA_037479115.1 Anaerohalosphaeraceae bacterium
CGGTGGAGATTGCTCAGGAGTACATGGCGGTAACGGGTGTGCCGTCGGTCTGCAACCGGGAAATCTACGACATGGGCATGTATGACGCCGACGGCGACTGCCGGATTACTTTGGCGGACTTTGCGGCGTTTGCAGCCCGGTGGCTGGAAGACGACCGCATCTACCGGAATCCGTAAGCGTTTGATACCGGGGACAGCGCTTCTGTCTTCCTGAGAAATGATTCGAAGCACCGCTCCGGCCAAAACAGCGGCCGGAGCGGTGTCTTCCGAATTCGGAAGACAGCAAGGATTCATAAGATTCAAAAGGGCTTTTCATACCAGGCGGCAGGAGAAAAACAAGGTCTTATAAACGGTTGATAGTCCTGACTCCGCAAATGGGGGGTTTATGAGCAGAAAACAAGGTCGGCTGTTTCGATTCATTTTTTGTCTTGTTTCAGCGTTTCTCTTTCTTGGAAGCGGCTACGGCTGGCAGTCTGACAACGGCGACGGAACGTTTACCAATCCGATTCTTTATGCGGACTATCCTGACCCGGACATCATCCGGGTCGGTTCCTATTTTTATATGGTCACCACGACCTTTGCGGACTCTCCGGGCCTGACGGTTCTGCGTTCGGAGGACCTGGTGAATTGGGAGATTCTTTCCCATGCGGCCTCATTTCTCGATATGGGGCCGGAATACAATATGCAGAATGAAACGACGGCGTACCGCCGCGGGATGTGGGCCTCGAGCATTCGCTATTACAACGGGATGTTTTATATTGTGGTCAATCCGTGGGGAGCGCCGGGCGCTCGGGTGTACTATGCTTCCGACCCGGCGGGGCCGTGGAATTACCATCAGCTCGACCGCGGCGCCCACGACCCGGGATTTTTCATCGATGATGACGGAACGGGATATATTTTCTATGGGTCGGGATGGATTTCCGTCCTGACGCTCAACTCCAATTTTTCGGCGGTGGTCGCTCAGACGAACAACGTTGTCAACGGCGGCGGGGAAGGCTCGCACGTCATCAAACGCGGCAATTATTATTATCTGTTTAACGCCAACCCCGGCACCTGGCCGTTTCAGCTCCGCTGCTCGCGGGCAACCAGCATTTTCGGTCCGTGGGAAACCGGACGGATTTGCCTGCTGGCAACGACGGGCGGCCACCAGGGAGCCATCGTTGACATCGATGACAACGACAACTGGTACGGCTTTGTGATGCAGGACAGCGGGGCAGTCGGACGGATGACCCGCATTGGGCCGGTCTTTTGGGAGAATGACTGGCCGGTTTTCGGAACGCCGACTGAGCGGGATGTAATGGCGGCAACATATCCCAAACCGATTCAGGGCAAACCCATCATTCAGCCGCCGACCAGCGACGATTTCGATTCGCCCGTTCTGGGGCTTCAGTGGCAGTGGAATCACAATCCGGACAACAGCCGCTGGTCGCTGACGGAGCGGCCCGGCTGGCTTCGGCTGCGTCCGACCCGGGCCTCGGGCTTCTGGACCGCCCGCAACACGCTCACCCAGAAGGGACAGGGGCCCTGGAGCCGCGGCCAGGTCAAGCTGGACCTGCAGAATCTTCAGACCGGCGACATCTGCGGCTTCGGAACGCTCGGCAAATACAGCGCCCACATTGCTGTTCATCGGGATGCCGGCGGAAGCCTCTTTTTGAGAATGAATGTCCTGCAGGACACCACCAGCGGCATTCAGACGGAAACCCGCGTGTCGTCGGTTCCGATTTCCGCAAGCATTCTTTATCTTCGGACGGATATGAATTTTCAGACCAACAAAGGGCTGTGCTCCTACAGTCTCGACGGGCAGAGCTGGACGGCGCTGGGCGGGGAGTTTCCGCTGGCTTTCGACTGGCAGACCGGCACGTTTCAGGGTGAAAAATACGCCCTTTTCTGTTATAATCCCAATACCGCCGCCAGTCCCGGCTGGGTGGATGTGGACTGGTTTGAGTTTTTCGACTCGCCGCCGCCTCGTTCGGCCTTCCGGCTGATTGAAGCGGAGGATTTTGACGAAAAATCCGGCACCCAGACGGAATCCTGCAGCGAAGGCGGCCTGAATGTCGGATATATCCAGAACGGCCATTATTTAGTCTATAAAAAAGTGAATTTCGGCCGCGGGGCGGTTTCATTTCAAGTCCGGGCGGCTTCGGCAACCGCCGGCGGAACCATTGAACTGCGTCTGGATTCGCCGAGCGGCCCGCTGATTGGGACCTGCCCGATTTCCAACACCGGCGGCTGGCAGACTTGGCAGACACGCTCCTGCGCGGTCAGCGGGGTTGCCGGTATCCGCGATTTGTATCTGAGATTTACCGGCGGCACCGGCTATCTTTTCAATCTCAACTGGTGGCAGTTTATTCGCTACGGCGACCTGAATGCCGATACGATTGTGGACAAGAGCGACCTGTCGGCCTTTGCCGATTTGTGGCTGCAGCCGCACAGCGGCCTGGACCGGGACGGCAACGGTCTGCTCAACCTGACGGAGTTTGCCGACCTGGCCGCCGTCTGGCTGGAGGAATGAATGATTGGTATGCAAAAAAATCATAACTGTACAAATGGGGGAATTATGAAAGTCCGAAAAACAGACAAGGGGTTCAGAAAAAGTTTGCAATGGGTCTTTGCGGTGCTGTGTCTGGGGTGTCTTTCCGGTTCGATGCGGGCGGATTATCCGATTATGTCGCATCACTACGCCGCCGACCCGACGGCCGTCGAATGGAACGGACGACTGTACGTGTACTGCTCCAACGATGAGGAAAACGGGGAGAACACCGGCTACATTATGAGGTCTATCGTCTGTTTTTCAACGGATGATTTGAAGAACTGGACGGACCACGGTGTGGTCTTTCATGCCGACCAGCTGTCCTCCTGGTATTCCGGGACCGCCTGGGCCCCCTGTATCGTCTATCACAACAACAAGTTTTATCTGTACTTCGGGGATGCCTACTGGGGCATCGGCGTTGTAACGAGTGATTCGCCGCTCGGACCGTTTACCGCCCCGAAAAACGCGCTGGTCGTGACCCGGTCCACGCCGGGGGCAAACAGCACCTGGATGTTCGACCCGTGCGTGTTTGTGGACGATGACGGCACACCGTATCTGTATTTCGGCGGCGGCGGCCCCAATCAGGGGCGTGCGATTCAGCTGCATACAAATATGATCGATACGGTCGGGTCGGCTATCTCGATTGACGCCCCGGACTTCTTCGAGGCGTCTCATATGCACAAATACAACGGCGTCTATTACTACTCTTACGCCGACAACTACGAAGACTGGACCCCTTCGTCTCAGATTGGGTATCGGACCGGACCTACTCCGCTGGGGCCGTTTACCTATCAGGGGGTTGCGGTTCCTCAGCCGCCGTACAATTACGGCAACAACAATCATCACTCTTTTTTCACATTTCAAGGCGAATGGTACTGCGTTTATCACAACCGCTATCAGGCGACGATCGACGGCGTATCCACCACGGAACACCGGAATATCGGCCTGGACCGGCTGTATTACAACCCGGACGGCACCATCCAGCCGCTCGTGCATACCCAGGACGGGCTGCCGCAGCTGAAATTCTTGAATCCGTATGTGCGGGTAGAAGGGGAAACGCTGGCCCAGCAGAGCGGCATTCGCACACAGGTCTGTTCGGAAGGGGGGTTGAATGTCACCGCCGTCGATAACGGCGACTGGATTCGGCTTCGGGGGGTGGATTTCGGCACCGGTGCCGGCAGCTTCAAGGCCCGTGTCGCCTCCACCAAAACCGGCGCAGCCATCGAACTGCGTCTGGATTCTCTGACCGGCCCGCTCATCGGCACCTGTTCGATTCCGAATACCGGCGGGCCTCAAAACTGGACAACGGTTTACTGCAATGTCAGCGGTGCCGTGGGCGTACGGGATTTGTATCTGAAGTTTACAGGGCCCGCCGGCGGCGACCTGCTCAATCTGAACTGGTGGCAGTTCCAGACCGAACCGCTGACAATGGTGCCCGTCAACATCAATCCGGCCATCCTCTTTCAGACCATCGAAGGTCTGGGCGGCGCGATTTGTTTCTACAACGGCTGGGTGACCGCTCATCCGTATAAATCCGAAATTTACACCCATGCCTTCGCCGGACTGAATCTGTCGATGCTGCGGGTGGGCAACTGGTGGCGGGGCGTGAACGGTCAGGATACGGCGATTTATGAAATCGTGGCCGCCGCCAATCAGCGGCTGGGTCGGCCTGTGCCGATTCTGATGTCCTCCTGGTCGCCGCCGGCCTATCTGAAAAGCAACGGCCAGACCGGAGGCGGCGGCACCCTCATCCAGGTCAACGGTCAATACGACTATGCGGGATTCGCCGAGTACTGGTACCAGTCTCTTCAGGACTACATCTCCCGCGGGGTCAACCCTACCTGGATTACCATTCAGAACGAACCGGACTGGACGGCGGATTACGATTCCTGCCGGTTTGACCCGACGGAAGGCCAATACGCCAGTTATGCCCTGGCTCAGGACGCTGTGTTCTATCGGCTCCAAAGCATGGCCTCGCCGCCCAAACTGCTCAGCCCGGACTGTGTGGGGCTTTGGGGCAACGCCGCCGGCCTGCGCAATTACCTGAATGCCCTGAATCCGAATACCTTCTACGGCATTGCCCACCATCTTTACGGCGGCAGCACCGACGGAACGCCCGACGGATACAATTCCGCCTTTACGACGGTCTTGAATACCCGGAATACGCAGTTTCCCGGCAAGCCGATTTTTATGACGGAGTTCGGGGATATCAAAGGGCTGATTCCGGTGGCCAATTTGATTCACAACTCCCTTGTGGTTGAACAGGTCAGCGGCTATAACCACTGGTGTCTGGTCTGGCCCGGCGACATTGGGCTGGTGGAGATTGAATTCCCCTGGAGCTACTACGGAACAGGCGGCTCCTGGACACATCCCAAAGGATACTGGCTGAATCCCTCCTACTGGTCGATGAAGCATTATTCGTACTACGTCCAGCCGGGATTCCGCCGCACCCAGTCGTCCAGCGGCCATTCGAATCTGCTGGCGTCCTCGTTTTTATCTCCGGACGGCAAACGGCTCGTGGCGGTGCTCATCAATCGTCTGGAAACGGAAACCCTGTACGCCAACCTGAACATCAGTTCGTTTGCATATAATTCCTCCAGCGTCTTCCAGACCGTCGGCGACCAGTATTTCCAGGCCCTGGGGCCCATGGGGTCTCCGGTGGTCCTGCCGCCGCTGTCTGTGACGACGATTGTTTTGGACTGCTACGGTCCGGCGGCTCCGACGGGGCTGGCGGCGACGGCGATTGTCGATTCGCAGATCAACCTGACCTGGACAGCTTCTCCCGGCGCCCTGTCCTACAATGTCAAGCGCTCCACCGTCAGCGGCGGGCCCTATACAACCATCGGTACGAACATCACAGGCACCGCATTCAGCGATACCCGCGTGGAGCCGGGGATGACCTATTATTATGTGGTCAGCGCCAACACGCTCAGCGGTCAGAGCGCCGACAGTGCGGAAACCAGCGCTGCCCGCGTGCGCACGTATCTGCGGTTCAATGAAACCAGCGGCACGACGGCGGCAGATGCCACCGGCGGCGGACGAAACGGCACGCTGGTTAACGGCCCGACCTGGGGCGCCGGCAAGTTCGGCAACGCCGTCTATCTGGACGGAACCAATGACCATGTCACACTGCCGGCCGGCGTCGTCAACGGCCTGACGGACTGCACCATCTCTCTGTGGGTGTACCTGAATTCCGTCAGCACTTGGTCGCGGGTGTTTGACTTCGGCACCGGCACGACCGTCAATATGTTCCTGACCCCGCGGCACAGCAACACCTCCGGCACCGTACGGTTCGCCATTACCACAAGCGGCGCCGGCGGCGAACAGCGCATCAACGGCACGTCGGCTCTGCCGACCGGCGTCTGGACCCACGTGGCCGTTACGTTCAGCGGCAATACCGGCATCCTGTATGTCAACGGACAGGAGGTCGGACGCAACAGCTCGATGACGCTCAATCCGTCCTCGCTGGGCAATACCACGCAGAACTATCTGGGCCGCTCGCAGTACGCAGCCGACCCCTATCTGAATGGGCGGATTGATGAGTTCCGCATCTATTCGAGGGCTCTGAGCGATGTGGAAATCGCCCGTCTGTATGAAGAGCAGATTCCGACGGCAGTCCCGCCGGCCCCAACGGGCCTTTCGGCGACAGCGGTTTCCGGCACCCGCATCGACCTGACCTGGAACGCATCCGACACTGCAACAAACTATGACATCAAACGTGCGCTGACAAACGGCGGCCCGTACACCCATCTGACCAGTGTTTCCGGAACCTCCTGGAGCGACACCGGCCTGTCGGAGCAGACCGCTTACTATTATGTCATCAGCGCCGTCAACAGCGTCGGCAGCAGCGCCAACTCGGCGCAGGCCCAGGCCGTCACACTGGCCGACCCGCCGGCCGCCCCGACCGGCCTGACCGCCCAGGACATCGGCGGCGCCGTGCAGCTGACCTGGAATGCCAACACGGAAAGCGATTTGGCGGGGTATTACGTCTGGCGTTCCACAACCCCCGGCAGCGGCTATACACGGCTCAACAGCACTCCGCTGAACAGTCTGACGTTTACAGACAGCGCCATCACCTACTACACCCCGTATTATTATGTGATCACAGCGGTGGATACCGACGGCTATGAAAGCGGCTATTCCAATGAAGTGTCTGTCACGCCGGCGGACCCGCTGGTCATCGTCCTGACAGCCGTCGATTTTGAAAGCGGCTTCGGCAGCTGGGTCAACCTGACCGGTGTGGATAATCAGGACTGGCTCCGCAATTCCGGCCATACGCTGACGCCCAACACAGGGCCTTCGGGCGGAGCCAACGGAACCACGTGGTATGCGTATCTGGAAACTTCTCCGGGCTGGGCGTATATGCCCGGTGATACGGCCATTCTCGAAAGCCCTGTGCTGTACGGCACCCAGCGCCGGCTGACCTTCTACTATCACATGTACGGCGTGGACATCGGCTCGCTGTTTGTGGATGTCGAACACAACGGGACCTGGCAGTACGGCGTCTGGAGCCGCACCGGCCAGCAGCATACATCCAACAATGAGCCGTACTCACAGGCCGTTGTCGATTTAAGCGGTTTTACAGGCCCGATTCGAATTCGCATCCGGGCCGTAGCCGCCGGCGGTCCGCGCGGCGATACGGCGATTGATGAAATCGTGGTAACCGGACGCTGGCTCTACGGTGATTTCAACGGCGACGGAACAGTGGATTTGGAAGACTTGACGGCCTTCAGTGCCCTGTGGCTGGACACTCATTGCGAACTGGACCGAAATGGAGACTGCCGGATTGATCTGGAGGAAATGGCTGAACTGGCCGCCAACTGGATGAAGAGCCTCTGATTGAAAAACTCGATTCCGTCTTAACCGTATGACAGGGACTGTCGATTTGACAACAGATAAAAAGAAATAAAAAAAACAGCCGGAGAAAGGGTTGCCTGAACCGTTCTCCGGCTGTATCTTTGGAACAAAGGGATGTATCGGAAACAATGGAGGTTTTTTATGAAAAGGACGCTGTCTGCACAGGTTCCCGCCGCAAGTCTGTTTTGGCTTTTTGTGATTATTTCCGCCGTCGGTTTTGCCGCCGCTCCGATTGCCTTTGAGCAGTTTGAGTACAGCGGCCAGGACATCTACTCACCGGCTAACCTCGAAGCCGGACATTTTCGCAACCCGATTTTGGCCGGCTTTCATCCTGACCCGAGCATCTGCCGTGTCGGAGATGATTACTATCTGATTAACTCAACATTTCAGTATTTTCCCGGTCTTCCCATCTTTCACAGCAAAGACCTAGTCAACTGGAAGCAAATCGGCCATGTGATTCACCGGCCGGAGCAGTTAAACTACACATCCCGTCGAACCAGCGGCGGCTTGTTTGCCCCGGCTATCACATATCACAAGGGGCTGTTCTACGTTGTTTGCACAATGGTGGATAATCTGGGCAATTTTGTCGTCACAGCCCAAAACCCCGCCGGCCCCTGGTCGAACCCGGTCAAACTGGACTTCGGCGGCATTGACCCGTCCATCTTTTTCGATGAGGATGACCGGGCCTGGATTGTTCACAACGATGCCCCGCAGGGACCGCCGAAGTATGAAGGCCATCGAGCAGTCTGGATTCAGGAGTTTGACTGGAAGAATCTGAAGATGATCGGCCCGCGCAAGATGCTCATCGACGGCGGCGTGGACATCACCAAAAAACCCATCTGGATTGAAGGCCCGCACATCTACAAACGCAAGAACTGGTATTACCTTTGTTGTGCGGAAGGCGGCACGGGCCCGGGACATTCTCAGGTCATCTTCCGCAGCCGCAGTGTGGACGGCCCTTATACCCCCTGGGAGAAAAACCCCATTCTCACCCAGCGCGATTTAGACCCGGAAGTCCTCGGCGCTGTCACCTGCACGGGCCATGCCGACCTTGAAATCGGTCCGGACGGAAACTGGTGGGCGGTCTTTCTGGCTGTCCGGCCGTATCAGAGGGGCCTGTCGCCCATGGGCCGGGAAACCTTCCTGCTGCCCGTCACCTGGACGGAGGACGACTGGCCGACCATCCTGCCGACCGACCAGAGGGTTCCGCTGATTGTCAAATCGCCCAACGGCGTTTCCGTCCAGCCGTCCGATGCTCCGTACACCGGTTCCTTTACCTGGCGGGATGATTTTAAACAGAAAGACCTTTCCCTCGAATGGATTATGCTCCGCCAGCCCAAACAGACCTGGTGGCAGATTGATGCCGCCGCCGGACGGCTTCTGCTGACACCGCAGAACGAAAAACTGTCCGGCACGGGCAATCCGAGTTTTCTGGGCCGGCGCGTCCGGCATCCGGTTTACACCGCCTCGGTAACAGTGGAAGTGCCCAAAGAAAACAACGTCTCGGCCGGACTGGCTTTGTTTATGAACGAACGCCATCATTACTTCTTTGCCGTTCGGCGCATCGGCGGCAAGCCGCGCATCTTTGTGGAATGCGTCAAACGCGGCCAAACCAGCGAGTTGGCCTCTTTTGACCCACACGCCGCCCAGAGCGTTCGGCTGACCATCGAGGTCGACAAAGCGGTCTGTGCCTTCCGCTACCAGCTCCCCGGCGAAGAACGCAAGACCCTGCTGGAAAATGCCGATGCAACGATAATTTCCTTCTCGGTTCCGGATGCTCTGTTTCTGGGAGCCACCGTCGGCCCCCACGTGCGCCTCGATGCGTCACCCTTCCCGCCTCCGCTGGCCAGGGGCTCTGCCTTCCAAATTCAGGGCAATCCGATTTTCCGGGACGCCTTTACCGCCGACCCGGCCCCGCTGGTGGACGGCGACACCCTCTATGTCTATGTCGGCCATGATGAGGCCAAAGACGGCGAGCTGTTCAACATGACCGGCTGGCTGTGCTACTCAACGAAAGATATGAAAAACTGGGTAGCTCACGGGACGGTCCTGAGGCCCACAGACTTCCAATGGGCCGTAGGGGACGCCTGGGCCTCTCAGGTTATCAAAAAAGACGGCAAGTACTACTTCTTTGCAACTGTTCAGCACGGTCCGCCGCACGTCGGCAAGGCCATCGGGGTAGCCGTCTCGGACAGCCCGACCGGACCGTTCAAAGACGCCCGCGGCAGTGCGTTGGTTTATGACCAAATGACGCCCAACTCCAAAGTTCCCTGGGAGGACATCGACCCGACCGTATTCATCGATGATGACGGCACAGCCTGGATGGCCTGGGGCAACGGCGACTGCTATCTGGTCAAACTCAAACCCAACCTGATTGAGCTCGACGGGGAAATTCAGAAAATCGACTTGCCCTACTACACGGAAGGCCCCTGGCTTCACAAACGCGGCAATCTTTATTACCTGACCTATGCGGCCTTTGCGCATCAGGGCACGGCGGAAAAGATTTGCTATGCCACCGCTCCGGCGATAACCGGGCCGTGGACCTATCAGGGCATTCTGACCGGCTTTGCCAAAAACAGTTATACCATCCATCCGGGGATTGTTGAATTCAAGGGGCAGTGGTATTTCTTCTATCACAATGCCACGCTCACGCTCAATGGTCTGGGGCCCGCCACCGGGCGGCGAAGCGTCTGTGTCGAATACCTGTATTACAACCCGGACGGAACGATTCAGCCGATATCTCAAACGGAAGAAGGCATCACCGTCCCGCCCAAAAAGGAAAGCAGTGTTTCCTCCTGCTTTTTCCCCCTGAAGGAGGTGCGGCTTTTGCCGAGCCCTTTTTCCGAGGCCGTGGGGGTCAACCGGGCGTATCTGCTGGCACATAAGCCGGACCGCCTGCTGGCTCCGTACCGTCGGGAGGCGGGGCTGGAACCCAAGGCGGCTCCCTACGGCAACTGGGAAAGCAGCGGCCTGGACGGGCATACCGCCGGACATTATCTGTCGGCCCTTTCGCTGATGATTGCGGCAGGAGCCGACCCGGACGGCGAGTTCGGCCGGCGGCTTGACTATATGCTCGAGGAGCTGGCTGATATTCAAAAGGCCAACGGCAACGGATACATCGGCGGCGTCCCCGGAAGCCGTTCGTTCTGGAAAGGCGTCTCCGAAGGACGCATCGACCTGTTTCGCACCAAATGGGTGCCCTGGTACAATGTCCACAAGATGTTCGCCGGACTGCGGGATGCGTATCTGCACGCAGGCCGCCCCAAGGCCCTCGAGCTGCTGACGGGACTGGGCGACTGGTGCGAATCGGTCGTCGCCGGCCTCAACGAACAGCAGATGCAGCAGATGCTCGATACGGAATACGGGGGGATGAACGAGGTGCTGGCCGACCTGTATGAGCTCACCGGAAACCGCAAGTACCTGGAACTGGCCAAACGATTCAATCACCGCAGAATCTTCGAGCCCCTCGAAAACCGCCGGGACCGTCTTACGGGACTTCACGCCAACACGCAGATTCCGAAGATTATCGGGATGCAGCGAATTGCGGCCCTGACCGGCGATGACAAGCTGCACACCGGGGCCTGCTTTTTCTGGGAAACCGTCACCCGCAATCGCAGCGTGGCCTTCGGGGGCAACAGCGTCAGCGAGCACTTCAACGACCCGAAGGACTTCAGCGGAATGATTGCCCATCGGGAAGGCCCGGAAACCTGCAACACCTACAATATGCTCCGGCTGACTGAAGCGCTTTTTGAAGCAGAGCCGAAGGCCGAGTACGCCGACTATTACGAACGCGCCCTGTACAATCATATTCTGGCTTCGATTCATCCCCGCAGACCGGGCTATGTGTATTTTACACCGATTCGTCCGGAACACTATCGGGTGTATTCGCAGCCGGAGGTGTGCTTCTGGTGCTGTGTCGGAACAGGGATGGAAAATCCCGGTCGGTACGGCCGGTTTATTTACACCCGGGCTCAGGACGGGCTGTATGTGAACCTGTTTATTCCGTCGGTGCTTACGGCGGCGGACAGGGGACTGGTGCTCAAACAGGAAACCTCGTTTCCGGACGAGCCCCGTACGAAAATATCCATTCAGCTGGCCAAGCCGGCGGACTTTACCCTGTATATTCGTCATCCGGTCTGGGTCAAAGCGGGCGAATTTGTTGTGAAAGTCAACGGACAGCGCTTCAACGTGTCCTCTGCACCGTCCTCTTATGCCGCCGTCAAGAGGGAATGGAAGGACGGCGACACCGTTGAGGTGGACCTGCCGATGCACCTGTACACAGAGCGTCTTCCGGACGGCTCCGATTGGGCGGCGATTCTGTATGGGCCGATTGTGCTGGTCCGGCCGGCCGGCACAGACCGACTGGACGGTTTGTTTGCCGACGGAAGCCGGATGGGCCACGTCGCCCATGGGCCGATGGTGCCGCTGGACCGCGTGCCCGTTCTGCTGACCACAGAAGAAGGTCTGCTGAAGCATATTGCACAGGACCCCTCCGCCGGCCCGCTGCACTTTCGAATCCAAGACATTGTCGAGCCGCCTGCGCCGCAAGGGCTTTTGCTGATGCCGTTTTTCCGCCTGCACGAGCAGCGCTATCAGATGTACTGGGAATTGACAACTCCGGAGAAGGTGGCGGCCCGACGGGAAAAACTGGCCGCGCAGGAGCGTGCCCGACAGGCCCTGGAAGAGGCAACCCTTGACCGGGTGGCCGTGGGAGAACAGCAGCCCGAAACCGAACACGACCTGCAGGGCGAGGGGCTGGAAACCGGCATTCACAACGGCCGGCGCTGGCGGCACGGCTCCTGGATTCAATACACGCTGGACCCGAAGGGGGCCCAGGAGGTTATCCTGTCCGTCACCTATTCCGGCGATGACCGCGACCGGGAGTTTGATATCCTGGTCAACGGCACCGTCATTGCCACCCAGCGGCTGACCGGCGAAAAACCGAATCACTTCATCGAAAAGCGGTACCCAATCCCCGCAGAGATTCTTCGGGCTGCCGCAGGCAAACGGCTGACGGTTCGTTTCGTTGCCAAACGCTGGCTGGCCGGCGGCCTTTATGATGTACGTCTGATTCGTCCGGGAGCTCCGGAAATCGAGCCGTTTCAATGAATCTTTTTTCTGAGGGAAAACAATGAATCGAAACTCGCTTCCAATGGTTTTGTCGGCCTGGCTTGTCTGTTTTTCAGGAGGTCTGCTTCAGGCCGAACCGGCCCGCAATCCGATTATCTGGGCCGATGTGCCCGATGTGGCCGTCATCCGCGTCGGCGATACCTATTATATGAGCAGCACCACGATGCATATGAGTCCGGGCCTGCCGATTATGAAGTCCAAAAATCTGGTCAACTGGACGCTCGTCGGCTATGCCTATGACCGGCTGGTGGAAAACGACGCGATGAATCTCGAGAACGGCAAAAACGCCTACGGCGCCGGCTCCTGGGCCAGCTCGCTTCGGTATCACAACGGCACATACTACGCCTCCACGTTCTCCAGCACCAGCGGCCGCACCCACATTTACACCACGCAGGACATCGAGAAGGGCCCCTGGAAGGAAATTTCGTTTGCCCCGTCCCTGCATGACCATTCGCTGTTTTTTGATGACGACGGGCGGGTGTATATGGTGTACGGCGGCGGCGACATTCGGCTGGCGGAACTCAAAAGCGATCTGTCCGGCCTGAAAGAAGGCGGCTTCCACGACATCATCATCAAAAACGCCAGTGCCGTGGCGGGCCCCAATATCGGTCTGCCCGCCGAGGGCTCCCAAATGCTCAAGGTTCACGGCAAATACTACCTGATGAATATTACCTGGCCCCGCGGCGGAATGCGGACGCAAATCATCCACCGCGCCGACAAAATCACCGGCCCCTACGAAGGCAGAGTCATCCTGCAGGACCGCGGCATCGCACAGGGCTGTCTGATTGACACCCCCGACGGCCGCTGGTACGCCGTCCTCTTTGAAGACAACGGCGCCGTCGGGCGAAGCCCCTGGGTGGTGCCTGTTCAGTGGGTGGACGGCTGGCCGGTGCTCGGCACAAACGGCAAAGCCCCCGATGTGCTCGACATCGAGGACAGCGGCGAAGGCCTTTCCAATCTGGTCTGCTCGGATGAATTCGACCGCGAACCGGGCAAGCCGCTGCCGCTGGCCTGGCAGTGGAATCACAACCCGGATAATCGCTTCTGGTCCATCGGTGTTCGCAAGGGGCATCTTCGCCTGACGACCGGGCGCACCGACAGCAGCGTCCTGCAGGTGCGCAATATGCTCACCCAGCGCACCTTCGGGCCGGTCTGCTCGGCCCGCACCAAACTGGACACGGCCGGCATGAAAGACGGCGACTGTGCCGGACTGATTGCCCTGCAGAAACGGTACGGTTTTGTCGGGGTGCGAATGGAACAGGGCGCCAAATCCATCGTAATGGTCAGCGCCCAATCCGACAACCCGCAAACCATGGAAACCATTCCGCTCCAACAGGATATTGTATATCTGCGCATCGACTGCGATTTCCGCAAACGCACGGACAAGGCCTATTTCTACTACAGCCTGGACGGCACAACATGGACCCGCATCGGTTCGGTTCTGCAGATGGCCTACACGCTGCCGCACTTTATGGGCTACCGCTTCGGCCTGTTCAACTGGGCCGCACAGACGCCCGGCGGCTTTGTCGATTTCGATTACTTCCGCATCAGTCCGCAAATCATGGAATAATTTTTTCGAAGGAGACTTCTGATGAAACACAAAGGACTCGTTTGGCTGATTTTATTGAGTATCGGACTGTACGGCCGGGCCCAGACGGATGCGCCCGCCCCCAAAGACGATTTCAGACCGTCCCCCCTGAACCAGCCGGGCCGTCAATACCCTCAGGTTAATTCGGAAGGACGCGTTCTGGCCCGGATTTCCGCACCCGAGGCCCGCAGCGTCTTTCTGGACATCGGCGCCGTCAAATATCCGATGACCAAAGATGAAGAAGGGGTCTGGACGGGCATGTCCGCCCCGCAGGACGAAGGGTTTCATTATTATCAGCTGATTATTGACGGGGCGGCGGTGCCGGACCCGGGCACTCTCTATTTTTACGGCGCCAGCCGCTGGGGCAGCGGCGTGGAAACTCCCGCCCACGACCAGGATTTCTACGCCCTGAAGGATGTCCCGCACGGACAGGTCCGCCAGCACATCTATTTTTCCAAAATCACCAATGCCTTCCGTCGGTGTTTTGTCTATACACCCCCGGATTATGAAACGAACACCTCTGCCCGCTATCCTGTGCTGTATCTGCAGCACGGCGGCGGAGAAGACGAAACCGGCTGGTCCAACCAGGGTCGGGTCAATCTGATTATGGACAATCTGCTGGCCGAAGGCCGTGCCGTGCCGTTTCTGATTGTGATGGACAACGGGACCTGGACGGCGCCGGGACAACCCCGCCCGCGGCGGGAAGAAGGCCGCCCCTGGCCGCCGCCCGGCTGGGCCGATACCTTCGAAAAGGTGCTCCTGCAGGAAGTCATCCCGATGATTGACAGCCAATACCGCACCCGGGCCGAGCAGCCCTATCGGGCCATGGCGGGTCTGTCCATGGGCGGCATGCAGACCAATGTGATCGCCATGCGCAATCTGGATGTGTTCTCGCATATCGGCATCTTCAGCGGCGGCACCGTCGGCGACCCGGCCACAGCCCACGGCGGCGTTATGGCCAACGCGGAAGAATTCAACAAAAAGGTCAAACTGATTTTTGAAAGCTGCGGCTCCAAAGAAAACCCCGACATGATTCGAAACCATGTCGAGCAGCTGAAGGCCGCCGGCATCAACGCCGTCTGCTATATCTCCCCCAATACCGCTCACGAGTGGCAGACCTGGCGGCGCAGTTTCTATCAGTTTGCCCAGCTGGTCTTTCGAACGGATTCCAAATCGCCCGCTGCTTCTGCCGCCTCCGCCGCTTCGTCGGAACCGCCTGCTCCTGCGTCCCGCCGACCCGGCGGATTCGGCCAGCCCGTCGCCCTCGAAGCGGATGACAAGCCCGTCTTTGATGAACCGCCGGCGGGCTTTAATCAGAAACGCGACGGCATCCCGCGCGGCCGGATGGAGATGATTGAGTACGATTCCAAAACCGTCGGCACGCGCCGCAAGATGCTCGTCTATACCCCGCCGAATTATTCTCCCGATCGCAAATACCCTGTGCTGTATCTGCTGCACGGCATCGGCGGCGATGAAACCGAATGGCAGCGCTTCGCCTCGCCCGATGTCCTGATGGACAACCTGCTGGCCGACGGCCGCGCGGTGTCGATGATTCTCGTGATGCCCAACGGACGGGCCCAGCCCAACGACCGGGCCGAAGGCAACGTGTTCAGCCACGCTCCCGCCTTCGAGCGGTTCGAGCAGGACCTGCTGAACGATGTCATCCCGGCCATCGAAAGCCGGTATTCGGTGCTGAACGACCGCGAACATCGTGCGCTGGCGGGTCTGTCGATGGGCGGAGGCCAGACCCTCAATTTCGGCCTTAAACACCTCGACAAGTTTGCCTGGCTGGGGGCCTTTTCCGCCGCTCCCAACACCAAACAGCCGGCGGAGCTCGTGCCCGACCCGGACAAAACCCGCACTCAGCTGAAGCTGCTTTATCTGGCCTGCGGCAGCCAGGACGGCCTGCTGCCCATCGGCCGCCGTCTTCATTATTATCTGAAGGAACACAACATCCCCCACATCTGGCATGTGGATTCGCACGGCCATGACCCGACCGAGTGGCAGAACAACCTGTACTGGTTCCTCCAGCATGTCTTCCGCTCGCCGGCGGATTTCCCGAAACCCAAATCGTAAGAAAGCGACATCTCTTTCGGAGAGCACTATGCCTTCCCAACGGATTCGAATCATTCCGGCGGCGGTCTGGATGGCTCTGGCCGCCGTCTCGCTTGCGGAAAACCGCAAACCCCTGACCCTCTGGTACACCCAGCCCGCCCGGCAGTGGGTCGAGGCCCTGCCGGTCGGAAACGGCCGTCTGGGGGCGATGGTCTTCGGCGGCCTCGATACAGAGCGGCTTCAGCTCAATGAAGATACGCTCTGGGCGGGCGGTCCCTATCAGCCGGACAACCCCGAAGGCCCGCAGGCCCTCCCCGAAATCCGCAGGCTTATCTTCGAAGGCCGCTACCGAGAAGCCGCCGACCTGGCTTCCCGGACGATGATGGCCCGCCCTTTGCGGCAGATGCCGTATCAGACCGTCGGCGATTTGCGGCTGTCCTTCGGCTCCGTCGAACCGGTGCAATCGTATCGGCGCTCGCTGCAGCTCGATACGGCTGTTGCCGAGGTCTCCTACAAAAAAGACGGCGTGCTCTTCACCCGGGAGGTTTTCTCTTCGCCGGTTCATCAGGTTCTCGTCTGCCGGCTGGCCGCCGACAAACCCGGGCAAATCTCCTTCCGGGCCTCCTTTAAGACCCCGCAGCAGGCCCGCGTGGAAACCGAAGACGACTGTACGCTCGTTGTCCGCGGAACCAACGGCTCCGCCGAAGGCATCGCAGGCGCTCTGAAGTTTGAGGCTCGCATCCGGATTCTCCATCAGGGCGGTCAGTGCCGCGCCGACGGTGACGCCCTGAGCGTTTCCGGCGCCGACAGTGCGGTGATTCTCATCGCCGCCGCCACCAGCTACAAAAATTATGAAGATGTCAGCGGCGACCCGCAGGCCCTCACTCAGGAACACATTCGAACGGCCGCTGCAGTGTCTTATGAGCAGCTCAAAGAAGCCCACATCCGGGAGCACCGGCGTCTTTTTGACCGTGTGCAGCTTGATTTGGGCACCACGCCGGCGGCGGAGCTGCCCACCGACCGGCGAATTGCCCTGAACAACCCGGCGGACGACCCGGACCTGGCCGTGCTGTTCTTCCAGTACGGACGCTATCTGCTGATTTCTTCGTCGCGTCCGGGCGGTCAGCCCGCCAACCTGCAGGGCCTCTGGAACGAGAGCATGACCCCGCCCTGGGGCAGCAAATACACCATCAACATCAATGCGGAGATGAACTACTGGCCCGCCGAGCCGACGAATCTGCCGGAGTGCACGCAGCCGCTGTTTGGAATGATTAAAGACTTAAGCCGCACCGGCGCCCGAACCGCCAAAGTCACCTGGGGCGCCGGCGGCTGGACGGCTCATCACAACACCGACCTGTGGCGGGCATCGGCGCCCATCGACGGCGTGTTCTGGGGACTCTGGCCCACCGGCGGGGCCTGGTTGTGCATCCATCTCTGGGACCATTATGAATACCACTTCGATAAGGAATTCCTGAAAGAGTACTACCCCATTTTGAAAGGAGCGGCTCAATTCTTCCTCGATACGCTCGTGGAAGAGCCCCGGCACAAGTGGCTGGTCACCTGCCCGTCTCTTTCGCCGGAAAATGCCCACCCGAAAGGCGCCAGCATCTGTGCGGGCCCGGCGATGGATATGCAGATTCTGCGTGACCTGTTCGCCTGCTGCATTCAGGCGGCGGAGATTCTGGATATCGACGCGGACTTCCGCGCCCGGCTGGCCGCCGCACGGCAGCGTCTGGCCCCGCATCAAATCGGGACCGCCGGCCAGCTGCAGGAATGGCTCGAGGATTGGGATATGCAGGCGCCGGAAATGAATCACCGCCATGTTTCGCACCTGTACGCGCTCTATCCGAGCTGGCAAATCAACCGCTTTGACAGCCCGGAGCTGGCACAGGCGGTCCGCAAATCTCTGGAGATTCGCGGCGATGAATCCACCGGCTGGGGACTGGCCTGGCGGCTGAATCTCTGGGCCCGACTGGGCGACGGCGAGCGGGCCTACAAAATCCTTCAGATGCTTTTGAGCCCCGACCGCACCTATCCGAACCTCTTTTCCGCTCATCCGCCGTTCCAGATAGACGGCAACTTCGGCGGCACGGCGGGCATCACCGAGATGCTCCTGCAGAGCCGGCGGGCCGGCGACGTCTGGGAGCTGATTCTGCTGCCGGCCCTGCCGAAGGAGTGGCCCTCCGGCTCCATTAAGGGTCTCTGCGCCCGCGGCGGCTTTGTCGCGGATATCCGCTGGAAAGACGGGCGGCTCGAGCAGGCCGTCATCCAGTCCCGATTCGGACATCCCTGCCGCATCCGCTATGGAGACACCCTGCAGACCCTCACCGTTCCCAAAGGCCAAACCGCCGTCTGGAAACCGGCGCCGTAGAGCATCCGACGTCTTTTGTGGTTCGGATAAGACTTTCCGTCATCGGTGAAGGCCCCTCCTCGAAAGGGGCCTTTAGCATTTGGCAGGGCGGCGGGAATCCTTCAGCCGGCTCAGGTCCTCCCGCGGGGCGGGTTTGCGGAAGACAAACAGGTGCTCGTGCATAATCAAATAAAACCGATTCCTTCGCGCTGCGGCAATCCACCGTCCCGTGCACGTGCAGTTGTGCTGGACCTTGATGATGTCCTCCTTGAGAACGAAACCGACCTCCAGAAACTGCTCCATTACGCGGAAGGCCAGCGGGACAAAATGGCGGCCCCGGCGGGTGTCGCCGATGAGGATGGCGCAGAAGCGGCCGCCTTTGAGCACGCGGTACAGTTCGGCGGCGGCCTCCCGCATCGCCCGGCAGAATTTGTCCACACTGGAAATGTTGGACAGGTCGCCGGAAATCCGGCCGCTGGAATAGCGAATCAGATTCAGATAGGGCGGATGCGTGAGAATCAGGTCCACGGACGCGTCGGCCAGAAACGACAGGTCCCGCACATCCGCACAGACGATTTGTCCGCCCGCATCGGGACCGTCCAGCGGAAAATCGACCGCCTGTTCGCACAGGGCCACAGCTGCGGGATTGATGTCGCAGCCGATGTAGCGGCGGCCCAGCAGACGGCACTCAATCAGCGTGGTGCCGCCGCCTGCCATCGGGTCCAGCACCGTCTGGCCCGGCTGCGAATACATCTGGATGATATTGCGGGCCACCTGCGGAGCAAAATTGCCCCGATAGCGGCTGCTGTGCGTCGCCCACGAGCCCCGTACCGGAAACGACCAGACCGTCGTCGCCTCCGGCTGACTCGGATTTTTTACATGAGCAACAATCGATGGCCGTATCTTGGATTTTCTCATAACCAATCCTTCCATAGGTTTTGTGACACTGACTGCGCAGTATCATAGAAAGGAAAAAAGGAAGATCGACAGACTATAGACTGCAAAAATGAAAATTATCTTATTAGATGCCGGTCTTCTATGAAAAGTTGGGAAAATCGAAAGCGGAAAGAGCCGACTGTTTCTCGTAGGTGGCGGATAAATCCTGGTAACTCCAAAATCGAACAAAACGAGCAATCGGCTCAAACGCACGGGAATGAAGCACCTCTTCAAACTCCCGCCTGCGGTGCGCATCGGCCACGATGGTCATTTCAGTTCGAAAATCCGCCAGCTCAACGTATTTAATCAGCGAATTTTTTATGTCCGTGGAATGCTCCACTTCAAAAACGGCCATGGGCAGTTTACGATTGTTAAACCATATAACGTCCACACTTTTGACCCGATTGACTATGTCAGGATAGGTGAAGGACGGTATTTCCGTTTGTCCGGCCATGGAACCGAGAGTCTGTTTCTCCAGAAAGCGGCGGTTTTTGTCCTGGGCAGGGATATACGTGATGTAATTTTTCCAATTGCCCAGCTGAACCAAAAGTCCCTGATAGTAAGTATGGTCGAAACGGCGTCTTTCTTTAGTGTCTTGTCCGGCTTTTTTAGAGGCCTGCAGCGGTGCAGGAAGTTTTTCTTTGTATTTCTTCAGTGCCCACAAACCCGGGCGAATTTTGAAAAACTCTTCATGCTCCTGAACAATTCGACGGATGGAAGCACAGGGGGTTTTCGTACCCCACTTGACACCGGGAATTTTCAGAGTGGCCGCATAGAGTTCACCTAAAGTTGCATACCCTCCCAATTGTTCGAGCGCCATGATCACCGCTTCGTATTGTTTCATAAACAAATCTCCTTCACCTCGCCTCTATCTTAATCCGGAAAGTGCCCGACAGCAAGAACCCCGGTTGCTCTTTTCAGGATGAAACAGTCGGTTTCTGTTGTGTCACCCCCGCGGCTTGTGCTCCGAAGCTTCAGCGAAGGAGGAAGGCGGGGGTCCAGAGTTTTGAATTCCTGGATTCCGGCCTTCGCGGGAATGACGGCGGCTTGGGCGTGGGAAATAGCCCCGGGCGACAAGCCCGGGGAAAGAAACGGCGCACCTCCTCTCTTGCTCTTTTTCCCCGCCCTGGCGGGCGGGGCTATCTTTCGGCGGACAGGGTTCAGACGCCAGCGGCCAGTTGCCAGTTATCAGTTATCAGTCATCAGTTATCAGTTATCAGTCATCAGTTATCAGTCATCAGTTATCAGTCATCAGAATTCGTTTGCTTTTTTTGAATCTGTGGAACCCCCGCAATCTGTGGTGAATTGTTTCGGATTTCGAATTTCGGATTTTTCCATCCGCTGGATTCCCGCCTTCCTTCTTCGCTGAAGCTTCGGAGAACAAGTCGCGGGAAAGGCCTGGATTCCCGCCTGCGCGGGAATGACGGCGGCCTGCGCGGGAAGGACACGGGCCTGCGCGGGAATGACGGCGGCCTGCGCGGGAATGACGGCGGCCTGCGCGGGAAGGACACGGGTCTGCGCGCGAATGACGACGGCTTGGGCGCGGGAAATAGCCCCGGGCGACAAGCCCGGGGAAAGAAACGGCACGTCCCCTACCTGCTCTTTGTCCCCGTCCTTTCGGGCGGGGCTATCTCCCGAGGGACATTGTCCAGACGCCAGTGTCCAGCCTCCAGCGGACAAGCCGCGGACTCATAATCCTTTCTGTCTATACCCTTCCTTCTTTTTCGAGTATCGGATTTAAAATTTAGGACTTCAGAATTCCCCGTCTTTCTTCCTTCAGCTTTTTTTCCCCTTCCTTTTTTAATCCGTGTAATCTGTGAAATCCGTGGTGAAAAATTCCTTCCTTCCCCCAATCGGTGAAATCTGCGGTTCAAAACCCAAGAGGGTTATTCAAACTGGATGTCCTCGAGGACAAACTGAAGGGTGGTTGAGCCGTTGTAGGTGTTGTACTGAGGCTGGTAGGCAATGTGGAAGGCATCGGTTTCGAGCAGTTTCTTTTCGAGCGAGCCCATCCCGAATCCGATGCACCGCACGGCGCCGGTTTTGTCCTGAATCGACAGCTGCAGGTGGTCGTTTTTGGCCCCGCACCGCCGCGGGGGCGCAATCAGCCGCACCCCTCGCGTGGCAAACACCGGCCGCGGATTGCCCTGCCCAAACGGCTCCAGCGACGCCAGCTCCCGCATAAACTGCCCGGAAATCTCCCGCACGGACGCCTCTGCATCAATCGTCAGGGCCGCCGCGGGCGGCACATCCGCACATTGCCGGCGGGCGTATTCCTCCACGGCCTGGGCAAACGCGGCCACCTTGTCGGCCTGAATGCGAAGGCCCGCCGCCATCTCGTGCCCCCCAAAGCGAATCAGATGCTCTCCGCAGGCACACAGGGCCTCATACAGATTAAACCCCTCCACCGACCGTCCGGAGCCCTGGCCGGTGCCGTTTTCCAGATTAATCAGGATGGCGGGCTTGCCGAACTCCTCAATCACGCGCGACGCCACAATGCCGATGACGCCCGGGTGCCAGTTTTCGCCGGCCAGAACAATCGTCCGGCGGTCCGGATGATTCAGCCCCGCATCCAGAATCCGCTGGCGGACCTGTTTGAAAATATCCCGCTGGCATTTCTGGCGGAGCTTGTTCTGCTCCTTCAGATACTGAGCAATCTGCATCGCCCGGTAGGGGCTGTCAGTCGTCAGCAGCTCCACAGCCAGCCGGGCGTGCCCCATTCGGCCGGCGGCATTGAGCATCGGGGCCAGCGTAAAGGCAATGTCATAACTGTCCAGCCCGCGTCCGGCCAGGTCGGCCGCCTCGATGAGGGCACGGATGCCGCACAGATTCGATTCCTCCAGGGCCTTCAGACCAAAGCCCGCAATCACCCGGTTTTCTCCGCGCAGCTCCACCACGTCGGCAATCGTGCCCAGCCCCGCCAGCGTTGTGGCATTAAGCAGGTACTGGCGCAGTTCCGGCGGCATCTGTCCGCCGCGCCGGTACGATTCGGCCAGCGCCCAGGCCAGCTTAAAAGCAACCATTGCACCGGCCGCATTTGGATTCGGATAATCCGCGTCCAGAAGCGGATGAACAATCGCCTGCGCCTCCGGCAGCACAGGCCCCGGGCGGTGATGGTCCGTAAGAATCACATCCATTCCGAGTTGACGGGCCAAAGCCGCCTCTTCACAGGCACTGATGCCGCAGTCCACCGTAATCAGCAGTTTCATCCCCGCTTCGGCCAGCTGACGAACGGCTTCGGCGTTCAGCCCATATCCCTCATCAACGCGATGGGGAATGTAGTAATCCGCCCGAACATTCAGCAGACGGAACAAATGCCAGAGGATTGCCACGCTGCTGATGCCGTCCACATCATAATCCCCATACAGAACAATGGGTTCCTGACGCTCGATGGCTCGACGGATGCGCTCCACGGCCTCCGTCATCCCCGGCAGACGCCCCGGCTCAATCAGGTCCGTCAGCTTCGGCGACAGAAACGACTGGGCACTCTTCGGGTCGGAAATCTGCCGATTCAGAAGCACCTGAGCAAAAAGCGGCGTGATTTTGAGCTGTTCGGCAAGGGTCTTGGAATGGGCACAGCGAGGGCGAATCTCCCAGATTTTCCGCTGCATCCTTGCCTGAGCCATCGAATCAATCCCTCGCTGAATGACAATTTACGGTACTTAGGCAAACTATACAACCATAGGAGAGGATTGTCAATCGAAGCGGGGCAAAGAATCAGGGGTGCTCAAAGATTTCATCGAGGATGGTCTCGGGCTGGGGAGCCGTACCCTGCGGCCAGTCTCTCACAAACCCGCCGTCAACCAGGGCCACTACATAGGGGCTCATAATCGCCCATTTTTGCTTGTCGCTCAGCCGACCCTTCAGGCAGGGGGTGTCCGCCGGTACAGGCCCGGCCTCGCCATAGGGAGGCACTGCCACAAAGGCGATGGTCATCAGCGTCTCACCCTGCTTAGCCATCTCCTTAGCATACTCATCGTACAGCGGAACCATCTGGGCACAGGTGGGGCAGTCATGATGATACATCAGAATGACCGCAATGCCGCTTTTGAGCTGGTCGGCAATATCAATATACTGAAGCCACGGCCATTGGGGCACTTCTGACCGAACCGCCGGAGTTTCCTTGACAGGCTCCTCTGGGGTTTCCGGAACGACGTTATCGGGCGTTGCCGGCTCTTTTGTGTCCGGCTCTTCTGTTTGGGCAATCTGGGTATTCTGGGGAATATTTTCCGGCTGGGGCGTTTCCACTTTTGGCGGAAGCGGAATGAGTATAGGACGAACCGGTTTCGCCACCGGCGTCCACTGCTCCGGTTTCTTAAATTCCGGACGAAGTGCAACCAGAATGGGGGCGGCAATCGCCATAAACCCGATTGCCGGAACGGCCGTCGCCAACGCGTGCAGAGGATGCGGCCAGGGCGGCGGAAGCAGTTTTTCCCCTTTCGGACGGAAAATCAGCAGCAGAACAAAGAACGGGATGTCAATCAAAGTCAAGGTGTACCAGGGGTTTACGTGAATTCGACCGAAGCAGCCGCACGATTCCGCCCCAACCAGCGCCTTGCCCAGCGTCACAAAAATAAAGGCAAAATAGGCGCACGTCGCCGCCAGCCAGGAGGCCTTGCGGAACACTCCGGAAACAATCCAGACCCCAAGCGCAAACTCCAGCGGGATTTGAAACAGGAAAAACTCGTACGATTCCCAGATGCCGTGTTCCCGCCAGGAAGGGATGTAAACGGTGAGGACCTCGTGGAATTTTAAAAGCGCCGCCGCGGCCAGCAGCAGGCCTGCCAGAGTCATCACAATTCGATTGCCAAGCTTCATTGGCTCAATTATGCCGCATTTATAGGGCCATTGTCTATAAAAAAGATGCCGTTTGCTTCGTTTTAGTACGGCAAAAAACGGCGGCCTGTTCAGGAGATTCTCATCTGTTCGTCGTTGACCCGTATCAGAAGAGGGGTATAATCCTTCCTTTCGTTTCTAACTGATTTTTGGGGATTCGGCAATGAAGATACTGGTGATTAACGCCGGCAGCTCTTCGATTAAGTTTCAGCTGTTTGAGATGCCGGCCGGAACAATTGCGGCCAAAGGAATGGTCGAGCGGATCGGACAAGCGGAGGCGCAGCTTCACTATTCGGCAAACACCCATCAGATTAGCCGGTCTGTTCAGGCGGCCGACCATCAGCAGGCCATGAAAGTCATCCTCGCCATTTTGGCAGATGCTCACGTGGGTGCGGTCAAAGACGCCGCAGAGATTCAGGCGGTCGGGCACCGCGTTGTACACGGGGGCGAAGAGTTTACCGGTTCGGTCAAAATTGACGATGCCGTGCTCAAATCCATTGAACGGTTTGCGGACCTGGCGCCGCTGCACAACCCGCCGAATCTGACGGGCATTCGGGCCGCTCAGCAGGCCCTGCCGAACGCCGTTCAGGTTGCCTGTTTCGATACGGCGTTTCACGCGACGATTCCGCAGACGGCTTATCTGTACGGTCTTCCGTTCGAGATTTACGAGAAATACCGCGTGCGGCGATACGGCTTTCACGGAACCAGTCATCGGTATGTTGCGCGGCGGGCGGCGGAACTGATGGGACGCGACAAGTACGCCCTGAATGCCATCACCTGTCATCTGGGCAACGGCTGCTCGATTACCGCCGTCAAAAACGGTCGGAGCGTCGATACCTCGATGGGCCTGACTCCGCTGGAAGGCGTCATCATGGGAACCCGCTGCGGAGACCTCGACCCGGCGATTGTGTTTTATCTGGCGGACAAGGGCTACTCCGTCGCCCAGCTGAACGAAATGTTCAACAAAAAGAGCGGTTTGCTGGGCATTTCGGGCGTTTCCAATGACATGCGGAATCTGACTGAGCAGGCCGCCAAGGGGCACCCGCGGGCTCAGCTGGCGATAGACATCTTCTGCTATCGAATCAAAAAATATATCGGAGCGTACACGGCCGTTCTTGGAACGCTGGATGCTGTGATTTTCACCGGCGGCATCGGGGAAAATAACGCCGCTATTCGCCGGCAGATTTTGTCGGACCTGCCGCAGCTGGGGATTGAGGTCGATGCAGCCCGCAACGAGGCCCGCGAGCCCAAAGAGCGGCTCATCAGCACAGACTGCTCGCGCGTGAAGGTCTATGTGATTCCTACAAACGAAGAAGCGGCGATTGCGGCGGACACCTATCGGCTGGTTCAGTCCTGAGCGCCCAGCGGCGCGGAGGGGGCTTCGGCCTGCCGCTGCTTCTGGGCCAGAACAAAACAATACGAACCGCCGATGAGGATGCATCCGAAGAGCCACTGCAGGGCGGTCAGGCGCTCTGCAAACAGAAAGGCCGAGACGACCAGCACGCTGAACGGCCGCAGCAGCAGAAACATTGTGGGAATGCTGGCCCCGATGCGGCGGATGGCCGCATAATAGAGGACATGACCGATAGCGATGCCCGCCAGGGCCGAAATAACCACGTGGCTCCAGCGGAGCCAATCCAGCCGAAGGGCATCGGACGGCCGACCCATCACAAAGGCCAGAATGCCCAGTCCCAGCGCCGTGTAAATCGTGATAACGGAAAAACTCAGCCGGCTGTCCACCTCGCCCAGCAGGGCCTTGACGGAGACGGTATAGCAGCCCCAGCCGACCGCCATCAGGGCCGCCAGCAGCGTCCCCAGCAGTGTCGCCTTCGCTGAAAACTCCGGATGAAACATCACCACACCGCATACCCCCGCTATCGAAAGAGCCGTGCCGACCCAGAACGGAACGCTTCGCAGCAGCCGCCTTTCCGCCGGGAACAAAATCATCGAAAACAGGGCCACCCAGAAGACCAGCGTCATCGTCACCAGCGTCACGAAACCAGGGTCGGCGTAGTAAAACGCGGCGGCATAGCAGCTCTGGCCCGCTACATTGAAGGCGGACGGCACCAGTGCCCGAACAAATACTGATTTGGGCAGGCCGTCCCGCGCGGAGGTCCACAGCAGAAACGGAAGCCAGAACAAAAAGGCCGTCGAATAGCGAAGGAAATTCTGTGTCCAGGAGTCGAGCACACCGGTCAGCGTCTTGATATACAGCGGCGCAATCGTCCAGCAGACCATAAAGCCGACACAAAAGAAGACAACGGAGGGCAGACGCAGACGTGTGTTCATCGGAGTCAGTCAGCGAAATAGGCATCGGGTTCCAGGCGGATTCGTTTGTGCAGGCCCTTGACGGACTCAAACAGATAATCCCGGTCGGCTCGCAGACAAACCGTCGGCCCGTCAATGTCGAGGGTCATCGTCCGCTGCGGATGGCGCCGCCGCAGAACATTGGCCAGATAGAAGGCCTTTTCGATGCCGTCGCCGGTTTTGAAGTTGGCCACCTCATCGGGCTGGGCCAGCCGCGGGCCGTCATAAATCGACTCATTGGACATCTCGCGCAGAAACTCATACACCTGCTCATCCGAGCGAGCCGCCGCCTGTTCAATGGAGACCGGCGAGCGCTCCAGCGCCGCCTTGATAAACGGCTCCCACCGGCAGCGCGTCATATCGCGATAGGCATAAAACGCCAAATCGGCCGTCGGACTCTTGGAGCGAATCGATTCGAGATAATCGAGAATCTCCTCCCGCGAAAAATCCGGTGAGATTCGAATCGGCTCGGCGGGCTCATACTGTTTTTCCGGAGACGGCAGACGCGGGTCAATGTGCAGGAACTGCCTGAGCTCCTCCACCAGTTTTTCGGCCTCCGGCACGAACGGCGATAAAAACCTTGCCAGCTTGAATCGGTGGTCCGGATTCTTAATATCGATTTGTTCGGCCTCGATAAAACGAGCCAGCTGTTCGCAGCACAGGCGGCCTTC
Organism: Anaerohalosphaeraceae bacterium; assembly: GCA_037479115.1. Lineage (NCBI taxonomy): Bacteria > Pseudomonadati > Planctomycetota > Phycisphaerae > Sedimentisphaerales > Anaerohalosphaeraceae > Anaerohalosphaeraceae bacterium. The sequence continues at coordinate 27,260 of JBBFLK010000012.1, forward strand.
AATGGGATAAGGACTGAAATCCTCCTCTTCGACCTCTTCGAGCAGTTTGTCAAAGGTCGCATCGAGAATCCGATAGCGGCTGCCGTGCTCATAGCCGAACAGGACCTCGGATTTGACAAACATCCGCTCGCCCCGGCGGTGCCGGCAGAACTGGAAATACGGCTGATAGGGCTTCTGTGAGCGGAGAAAATTGGCAAAATTCAGCTGCGTAAGCGGGGCGTCCAGATAGTCCCGAAGCAGCCGCTGAAGCCGCTGATACTGCTGCGGGTCAATCGTGGCTTTGTCATAGAAGCAGTGAATACAGCCGGTGACATGGCCGACCACGGTCACCTGTTCGTTGCGCAGCGCCCGCTGGGCCTTGTTGGAAATCTCTGTGCCGTTAAACCACATCGCCTTGGTCACCAGCCGGCGGTTGTTCGTGATGACTCCGTCCTGAATGTCGATAAAGTTCTGCGAATGCAGGGGGGTCAGAATCAGGAAGATATCCTCCAGCGGGATGCCGCAGACGATAAAGGCCGCCGCCGCATACAGGGCCGACAGGGATACGCACTCGCCGGCGCCGGTCTGGTAGCCCTCTTTGCGGCGGAAGGCGGCCATCGCCTCCACCGTCTCGGTCTTCCAGTAGGGAATGACGTCGCCGTCATATTTGTCCAGGCCGAAATGCCGGCGGATGTCCACATCAAAATAGTATTTGTCGCCGGTGTAGCCGAACAGGGCGTTGGAGCGGGCGATATCCTCCGGCGAGATGACGTCCTTAAACCGGTTCAGCTCCACATCCTTGCGCGTCAGCCCCCAGGTGTTCAGGTCGAGGTTAAACTCGAACTCATCCATAATATACTGACGCAGACGCATCAGCCGCCGCCAGGGATTTTTATTTCCCAGTTTGACAAAACACTCTTCATCGCGCCAGCGCCAAATCAGCGGGCTCATCAGATTCGCCAGCACCAGCGAAACCATCAGCTCCGGATACACAAAACACTCCATATCCGACAGCGTCAGGGCGGAACTGTATTTTTCGAGCTCCCTGGCGTCCATTGCAGCTGAAGATAGTTTCTCTGACATTATTCAACCCACGTCGCTTTAGCCGACGATTTAATCTCGGCTATTCTGTCCAGTATTTGTATAATTTCCGCGTCAATCCTCTCTTTGGGAACAAATCGAACCAGTTCGTAAAACTGCTTCTTTTCCATCAGATTCGGAAGATGAAGTTTTTCAAAAAAGTTCTTAAACAGCGGCGACAAAAAATCATCGCTGGCCTTGATGTCCGCATCCCACGGCCCCGGTTTGTTTAGGATTTTCAGAGAAGCGGTAATTTCCTGAATACACTGTTCCATTATTCGGCGCCGTTTTTGGGCATCCCCCTGAGCGAATAAGTCCCCTGCACTGTTTCGCTCCCCGGCGGACTGGGCATATCCGTACAGTGTCTCCGGAAAACAGAAATAATTTTCAATCTCCCTCTTTTTTGTCATATACCCTTCGGCCCCCAAATCGTCCGGAAGCTCTTTATCCAGCCGGTCAAAAATCGCAATTCCTTTCAGATGCGGGACGGCATAACGAAGTCCCCAAAAATGCCTGCGGACATCAACCGGCTGCTGTTTGTACTTGACAAAAGGCCGTTCCAGCGCCTTCATCGCCTTGTCGTGTCCCAACTTTTCCGCAAAGGCCCGGAGAATCGCCAAATCGGTTGACCCCTCCAGATACAAAACCCACCCTGTCTGTTCGGCCAGATAGTAATCCTCAAAGTCGATTTCTTTCAGCGATTTGAGAAGCTGACTGCCCCGGTCGTCAATCCGCCGGGGTTTTCCCAAAAAAGCGATTACCAAGTCGCGGCCGGCGGCTTCATTCAAAAGCACTTCGGAATGACTGGCTGCAATAATCTGGCTACCGTTTTCCGCCGCAACCTCACTGAGTACCGCATAAACCTGTCTTTGCCGCAGGATTTCCAGATGGGCATCCGGTTCGTCCAGAAGCAAAACCGCTCCGGGGTTCTGAACCATATAGGCTAGGAGCAGAAGAATCTGCTGCATTCCGCGTCCGGAGGACGACAGGTCAAACCGGCACCCCCGCTCTTTATAAAAAGCGACGATTTCTCCCCGTTCCGGAATATACTGGGGTTCCTCCATCTCCACCCGAAATAATTCAAACAGGCGTTTTTTGACGGCCTGCCATTGAGAAGGATTTTCCTGCGCAGCCGAATAACACAAGTTCCGCAGTACTTCGGCGGTTCGACCCTCCCCGATTTTGACATTGACCGCTCCCCGCTCCAAACGGATTTCATTGGCGGCCAGGCCGGACATAGGCGGCAAAAAGGCCACGGTTGTTTTTTCCGCTTTTTCCGGGACCGGCAATCGGCCGGAACCTTCTCGCAGAGGCCGGCAGTAGAAGGACTCTTCATTGGCATAATCAAATTCAAATCCGCATTTCCAGCTTTCGCCTTCCGTCAGGCCCTCCACAAGAATGTCAATCCGAATATTTTGCGTTCTCTGATGCCCGTTGTCTTTGGATACTTCACGGACATGGAGATTTCTCCAGAGCAGATTGGCTTCCGGAACCGGCACGGCGATCAGGTCTTTTCGGTTGATTGCCACGCCCGGTCTTTTTTCAGGATTGGGTTTGCCTCTGCGTTTTTCCGCCCATTTCCTCAACCCGGCTTCCCACAGCGCCAGGGCCTGCAGGGCGGATGTTTTGCCGGAGTTGTTGGGTCCGATGAAAACAACAGGATTTCCCAGTTCAATTTCGACTTCTTCGAAACGCTTGAAGTTTCGAATCATTAACTTGGTCAGCATACCCCTCTCCCGGCTAATCCTTTCAGCTCGCTTTTACCAGGCGACGGCGCCGGACTATTTTTCTCGTTCCTATTCTGACTTCTTTGGAGGCATTATAGCCGGCGCAGCGGTGTACAGCAAGAATGGAAAGAGATTCTTTCTTGCCTTGACGGGATTTGCCGGTATAGTATGAAAGCGTCGGCAGTCAGGATAGTTTGATAATAAGGAGAATCCGATGAAATCGACCCTTTCCGTAATGATTCTGGCCGGGGCGGTCCTTCTGAGCAGTTCCTGCGGACGGCAAACCGCCGGCAATCAGCGAGGCAAGCGTATGACAGAAGAGCAGGGGCGTATCGTAAAGAACTTCAACAGCGGCTGGCGGTTCTGCAAAGGCGAACAGCCGGCCCAGGCGGCCCAGATGGATTTTGACGACAGCAAATGGGAGGCGGTTCGGCTGCCGCACGACTGGGCCATCCGCGGCCCGTTCAACCCCGACGAGCACGGCTACGCGGGCAAGCTGCCGTGGAAGGGCGTCGGCTGGTACCGCAAGACTTTTGAGCTTCCCGCCGACTGGCAGGGCCGCCGGGTCTATCTGGACTTTGACGGCGTGATGGCCTTCCCCAAGGTCTATATCAACGGGCAATTGGCGGGTGAGTGGGACTACGGCTATATGTCCTTCCGCGTCGATGCCACGCCTTATGTGAAATTCGGACAGAAAAATCTGGTTGCCGTCCGCGTGGACACCCGCAATCAGGGTACCCGCTGGTACCCCGGCGCCGGCATCTACCGCAAGGTGACCATGACGGTCTGCCATCCGGTTCACCTCGGACACTGGGCCACGTTTATCACCACACCCGAAGTGGCCGACCATCAGGCAACCGTCCATATCCAGACTGTCCTGGAAAATCATCTCGAAATTCCGCAGCCGGCAACACTGCAAGTCGTCATCCGAGACCCGAAGGGCGGCCCCGTTGCACAGGGAATGCAGGACATCGTCGTGCCGGCAAATGGTCAGCAGGAAATCGCTCAGTCTTTCCAGGTACTTAATCCGGTTCGCTGGGATATTACCAGCCCAAACCTCTACACAGCCCAAGTAAGCATCCAGACCCGTGATAAACTGCTGGATGCAGAGACGCTCTCCTTCGGCATCCGCACCTTTGCATTTACCGCTGATGATGGGTTCCATCTGAACGGACGGCGCGTCCAGATACACGGCGTCAACCTGCACCACGACCACGGCCCGCTGGGGGCGGCGTTTTACCGCCGGGCGATGGAGCGGCAGCTGGAAATCATGCGGGATATCGGCGTCAACGCCGTTCGAACCAGCCACAATCCGCCCGCCCCGGAACTGCTGGAGCTGTGCGACCGGATGGGCTTTATCGTCTGGAATGAGTGCTTTGACAAATGGGATGACAAGGCCGGACGCGTCAACGGTCAGCCGCCGCTGGAGGAATACGGCCACAGGCAGATTCGCAATTTCGTCATGCGCGACCGCAATCATCCCTCCGTAGTCGTCTGGTCCATCGGCAACGAAATCAGCAACTACCCCCACGACCGCGAAGGCAAATCGCCGGAGCGGGTGACGATGATGCGGGATTTCGTTTTGAAATATGACGCCACACGTCCGGTCGGAATGGCCTGCCACATTCCCCAGACCGCCAACCAGCCGATTCTCGATTCGCTGGACCTGATGGGCTGGAACTACGCCCGTCGGTATTCCATCTATCGCCAGCGCTATCCGCACAAGCCGATTGTGTACAGCGAGTCGGCCTCCGCCCTGAGCACACGCGGCTTTTATGAACTGCCGCTGCCGAAGGTCAAAACCGACTACTCCGAAACCTATCAGGTCTGCTCGTATGATTTGAACGCCGCCCCCTGGTCGGATATCGTCGATGTGGAATTTGCCCTGATGGAACAGGATTCCTTCGTCGCCGGCGAGATGGTCTGGACGGGGTTTGATTATCTGGGCGAACCGACGCCGTTTGATGCGGAAGCCCGCAGCTCCTACTTCGGAATTGTGGACCTGTGCGGCATTCCGAAAGACCGCTATTATCTGTACCGCAGCTACTGGCGGCCCGATACAACAACCGTACATATTCTGCCGCACTGGAACTGGCCGGACCGCATCGGAAAGAACGTGCCGGTGTTTGTCTATACCAACGGCGACAGCGCCGAGCTGTTCCTGAACGGAAAGTCCCTCGGCCGGCGCGTCAAAGGGCAGGTCCCCGAACGGCCGGTCAATCTGGCCGAGCGCAAAGCCGTTCAGGCCTCCAGTGTTCAGACGGAACAGGGACACCTGCCTGAAAACGCCGTGGATGGAAACAGCCAGACCCGCTGGTGCGCCGCCTCCGGAGAAACAAACCAGTGGCTGACGGTGGATTTGGAGCGCATCGAGCCGATTCGGTGCGTTCAGATTGAGTTTGAACGCGAGGCCAAAAACTACGGATGCCGCATTGAGCTGTCCGAAGACGGCCAAATCTGGAAAACCGCCGCCGAAAAGCAGACCAGCCGCGTGCCGCAGTGGGGCGGCGCCCGGGAGGCTTTCTTTGAGATGGACGCCGAAGCCCGATATGTCCGGGTCGTCTTTACCGCCCTTCAGGACAACTGCTGGGCCTCGATTCGACGGCTGGGTGTCTATTCAAGAGACGTCGAGTCGGATTACTATCTGCCGACATACCGCTATCGTCTCCGCTGGAATGATGTCGTCTATGAACCCGGCGAACTGAAGGCCGTGGCCTACAAGGACGGCAAAGTCATCGGCGAGGCGGTCATGCGCACGGCCGGAGCCCCGGCTCGTCTGCGTCTGACGCCGGACCGAACCATTCTGGCGGCAACCGGAGAGGATTTGTCCTATGTCCTCGTCGAAGCGCTGGATGAAGAAGGCAATCTGTGTCCGCTGGCGGACAACCTCGTGCGGTTTACTGTGCGGGGTCCGGCGGAAATTGCCGGCGTCGGCAGCGGCAACCCGATGTCGTTTGAGCCCTTCCAGGCGGACCGCCGCAAGCTGTTTTACGGCAAAGCGATGCTGATTGTCCGCACCCTCGAAGGCCGAACGGGAAACGTCCGAATTCAGGCCGTATCCGACGGGCTTCAGGAGGCGGTTGCAGAACTGACGATTCGATGAACCCAGACTCATTCTGCGAAAACCTGTTTTAATCGCGCGGGTTTTCGGATGGCTCGCAGCGAGCGATCTGAACCGACGTGGGAATGCGCTCCGAGAGCAGATATTTCTGAAGGGTCTGCAGCAAAGCGGCCCGGTTAATCGGTTTGGTCAGGTAGCCGTCGCAGCCGGCCTGGAGGCACTTGCTTTCGTCGCTCTTTAAGGCGCTGGCCGTCAGGGCGATAATCGGAATCACGCAGCCCTGCTCCCGCAGGAGCCGCGTGGCGTCATAGCCGTTCATCTCCGGCATGTGCATATCCATCAGAATCAGGTCGTATGAACCCTTCAAAGCTTCCTCAACCACATGCCTCCCGTTGTCGACAATGGTTACCTCCAGTCCGTACTTCTCGAGCAGTTTGCGGATGAGAATCTGGCTGGCGGCAGCGTCTTCGGCAACAAGCACATGGCCCCAGAGGCGAATCGGCTGTGCCTCCGGAACAGCTGCTTCCGACGGTCCCTTCTCAAACAGCTCATCAGAAAACACCGCTGTGCAGCCCGGCGGGCTGTCTGCCGGAAGACGCAGTGTAAAGACCGAGCCCTCTCCGACCCGACTGTCCACGCTGAGGGTGCCGCCCATCAATTCCGTCAGCCGGCGGGTAATCGTCAGCCCCAGCCCCGTGCCGCCGTAATGCCGCGTCGTACTGTCATCGGACTGCACAAAGGGCTCAAATATTTTCTCCAGACGGTCGGGAGGAATTCCAATCCCGGTATCCTCCACGGCAAAACAGAGAACCGGCCGCTCGTTTTCCGTCTGAACAAACAGACGCAGATACACATGCCCCCGGCTGGTAAACTTCACAGCATTGCCCAGCAGATTAATCAGACACTGACGCAGCCGAAGAGGGTCTGTCACGATTTCCGCCGGAATCGGCCCCTGCGGCATAATTCGAAAATCCAGGTGTTTCTTCATCGCCGCCGGCTCCATCATCGCCTTGACGCTCAGGAGCAAATCCGGCAGGGCACACGGAATCTTCTCCACCGTCAGCCGGCCTGCCTCAATCTTCGAAAAATCGAGGATGTCATTAATCAGGCCCAGCAGATTCTTTCCGCTGTCCACAATCAGCTGCAGAAAATGCCGCTGCGAAGCATCCAGATGCGTCTCGCAGAGCAGCTCGGCAAAGCCCAGAATGGCGTTCATCGGCGTGCGGATTTCATGACTCATATTGGCCAAAAAAGAACTTTTGGCCTGATTGGCCTGCTCGGCCCGGCTTGCCCACTCCTCCGCCTTCTTCTTTTCTTCGGCCAGCTCAGCAGTCCGAAGAGCCACAAGCTGTTCCGTACGAAGGTTGCGCTTATGCAAATCCCACAAATACAGCGTGAGCATCGAAGACAAAAACAGCCCGCCCGAAAGAATCATCCACGGCACCTGCACGACAAACCCCGCCTGGTAATTGGCCCTCGGCCGGCAATGCAGCCGCCAGAGCCGATCGCCGCAGGGAATCGTTTCTGAATAAGAAAATGCGGCGGGATTAATGCGGAAGGTATCAAGCCACTTTGCCGGCGGCGGAAGGCGGCGGAGTCCGTAAAGCCAGACATTGTCCGGATTGCCGGAGCAGTCCTGCAGAGCAAAAGACAGCCCCTCTTCCGCCGCCCATCGGGTGTTCAGAAAACGCCCCACCTCAAACAGCCCCACCAGGCATGCCCCGGCGGCAGCGGAGGATTCGCCGTTCTTGGGGTTTATCGGAATGCAGACCGCTGTCCGGAAAAGCCCGGGCCGGTTTGTATCCAGGTCCGGATAGCAGACAAACGGTTTTCTGCTCTGCTGGGCCCGCCGGAGGACCGACGGGTCGGGATTCCAGAAGAGTTCCCGCTGCCGGGCTCCGCTGACCGACGGCTCTCCGAATCGGAAAACCGATGATGGATTTGACGCCTCCGAAGCGGAAATGTCAAACCAGCTGACGGACAGAAGGACAGGAGAGTTCTTCAGAATCGGCTCGACAAAATCCCGAAATTCCTGTGCCGTTACTTCCTCGGAACATTCAATAAAACGCTCCAGCGAACCGAGGTCGAAAAACATCCGCTCGAGAAGCGTGCGAAAGGCCGTTCCGCCGGCTTCGGCCTTTTGGGAAAAGTCGCGAACCGCCATCCGCTCCACGGCCGTCAGAGAGCCGAAAAAGGCAAACACAGACAGAATCAGCCCCGCCAGTGCCGTCAGCCAGATTCCGGGTTCCGACCAGAACGTCGGCAGCCGAAACGAAACAGACTGTCTGGACGATTCCTCTTTCACATGGAGGCCCTTGGGTTCAACAAGAAGGCGGAGAATTCGGCGGTCCCGCTTCCGCGGCGGCGGCGACGGGCAGTTCAGCTTTTGCGGACGTTCCCAGATACCGGCGGAGAATCTGGGCCAGCTTCTTTCGGTCGATCGGCTTGCTCAGATAGGCATCACAGCCCGCCTGCAGGCACTTTTCCTCATCCCCTTTCATCGCATTGGCGGTCACAGCAACAATCGGCGTCATACACCCTTCTGAACGAAGGGTCTGGGTGGCGTCGTAGCCGTTCATCCGCGGCATCTGCATATCCATCAAAATCACATCATATTTCTGCCGGCGGGCCTCCTGAACGCCTTCCAGTCCGTCATTGGCCAGCGTAACCTCCAGCCCCATCTTTTTGAGCAGCATCGATATCAGAATCTGATTGGACGGGTTGTCCTCCACCACCAGCACGTGCCCCGCCAGGCAGTTGTCCTCCGCCGCCGTCCCGGACAGAGACGCCGCGTCATATTTGTTCCAGAGCGGATTGGCCTGCGGCGAAGGCACCAGCGGCAGCGACAGCGTAAACACCGAACCGACCCCCGGTGTGCTCGTCAGCCGCAGCCGTCCCCCGAGCATATGCACCAGATTCCGCGTAATCGCCAGCCCCAGGCCCGCTCCCCTGGCTCCTCGCCCGGAACGGTTCTCCACCTGAATATAGGCGTCAAAAATCGAGGAATGATGCTCCGGCGAAATGCCGATGCCCGTATCCTCCACCGCAAACTGAATCCAGGACTGGCCGTCTTCGTCCAGTTTGGACACATTCAGGTACACATGACCTTTTTCGGTAAACTTTACGGCGTTTGAAAGCAGATTCAGCAGACACTGACGCAGCCGCAGCCCGTCGGTACGAATCTTTTCCGGCAGCTCCTGACACTGGAGAATCTGAAAATCCAGATTCTTGCGGCTGGCCTGCGGACGCATCATCGAGTCCAAATCCTCCAGCAGCCCCGGCAGATGACAGTCCGCAATCTCCACCTTCATCTTGCCGGCTTCGATTTTGGAAAAGTCGATAATATCATTCAGCAGCGACAGCAGATTGCAGGCGCTGTTCTGAATGACCTTGACATAATTCATCTGTTCTTCGCTGAGCGGCTCCTGCGCCAGCAGGTCCACAAACCCGAGGATGGCGTTCATCGGCGTGCGGATTTCGTGGCTCATGCTGGCCAGGAAGTTGCTCTTGGCCTGATTGGCCGAAACAGCCGAGCGGGCCTCCTGACGAGCCTGCCGCTCCGACTGACGATAGGAACGGTTCAGCAGAACCAGCGAAATCTGGTCGGCCAGTTCCGCGGCAAATCGAATTTCCAAATCGGTCCAGTGTCGTTTTGTTTCCACACTCTCTGTGCTGAACACGCCGATAAACTTGCCGGAAAAACGCACGGTGGCATCCAGCAGCGAGACCACCCCCAGCGGACGCAGATAGGTATCCAGCAAATCCTGCGTGCGCGGGTCTCTCCAGGCATCGTCTGCATCAATCACCCGGCCGGTCTGCAGGGCCTTCAGATAGTCCGGGCATGTTTCGCCCTTGACAATAAATCCGCTGCTGTGTTCTCCCGTCCGGGCATCATACAAATCCTGGCAGCGAAGCTGATTGTCCCGCTCTTCATACAGCCAGAAACTGCATCGCCGGACCTTCAGGAGCCGTGCCCCTGCCTCTGTCAGATACCGGGCGACCGCCTCCACGTCCCCGTTGATAAACGCCGGCATCGTGGTCAGCTGCAGGAGGGCCTGCTGCTGCGCCTGCACGGCCTCGGCCTCCTGAATCCGTATCTGCTCCTCCTGTTTTCGCCGCGTCAGGTCTCTGGCAAATGCACAATGATATTCTTTGCCGTCGCACTCAAAGTGCGTCAGGGCAATTTCCACCGGAAAACACGTGCCGTCCTTGCGCCGGTGCTCCGTCTCAATCAGCATTTGTTTCTGCCGCCGAGTCGTTTCCCAGTGCTTCGGCCAGTTTTCCGATGGGAAATGGGGGTCAATTTGGGCAATCGTCATCCCCAGCAGCTCGCTGCGCGAATAGCCCAGCCAGCGGCAGGCCACGTCGTTGACATCCGCAATCCGCCCGTCTGCCTCCACCAGATAGACGGCCTCGCCGGCGTGGTCCACGATAAACTGGCGAAGCATCAGGTCTTTTTCCGCCTGACGGCGGCGCTGAATTTCCTGCTGACGGCGGCTCCGAATCTCCTCGAGAGCCCGATTCTGACGGGTCAGCGTTTCTTCGAGCGCCTGATAGGACGGACGTATTTTCTCCAGAAGGGCATTCACGCCGCGGGCCAGTGCGGCTGCTTCATCCGTCCCGTCAAATCCGATGGGGGTCAGATTCAGATGTCCTTTCGCATCTACAATGCCCTGGAGGTTTACGGCAAGGTCTTCCAGTCGCTGTTTCAGACGGCGCTGGCGGGCCATGTACAAAAAGCAGATGACCAGCCCAAACTCCACCAGCAGAAAGAGAAACGCCTGCAGAAAAATATTCAGATGAATTTCTTCACCGAACTCCTTCAGCAGTGCCGCCGTCTGAGCTGAGCCGGACTGGGCCTGGCGGATGGTCAGATAATCCAGCATCTGAATATTGGCATGCCAGATGCCGTATACTCCGATAACGCTGACAATACCGACGACGGCAGCCGCCAGCCAGAACAGCCGATTGGATGCCGCAGACAAAAGTCTTTTCCGAAAATTCGATTGCATCATAATGATCCCTCTATGGACCGAAAACCGCCAGACGGATTCTTCCTTTTTTTCAGAGAGGCGGACGATGTTTATTTCGGAAGGTTTGCAGGTCGGATTCAGCGGCCTTTTGGCAGCATCCTTCCGAACCGAAACCGAGAAAACCGCCCCAAGAAAGCCCGATAATTCACCGACCCGCCTGAGTGAAAAGAGAATCCCCCAGCGTCAATTCGTTCGGGGACGGATACTTCCGGAAAAATCCGGACACGGAAAATTGTTCCCCCTTCCTGAAAAGCCCGATAATCCCCCCGACAGAATCCGCCTACGGAGAAGGCACCGACGGCCTGTTTTTCCAGATTTCCACCAGAACCGCCGCCGAGATGATGCAGACAAAGACAAAAAAGGCCGTCGGTACAGCCGCCTGCGGCCCGAACTGATTCAGCGCCAGCGCCGTGCCCAGCCCGGCATTCTGCATCCCGATTTCGATACTCAGCGTCCGCCGCTGCGCAATGGGCAGGCCGAACAGCCGCCCCGTCTGATAGCCGCTCGTCAGTCCCCACAGGTTTAAAAGACACACCGCTGCCAGCGCCGGACCGGTCACCTGCAGCAGACGCTGATGATTGTTGGCAATCACATAGGAGCAGATGAAAATAATAAACGTCACCGACAAGGCCGGGAAAATCTCTTGAATGGTCTTGACGAACGCCCCGAAGAAATACCGCACGGCAAACCCGGCCGCCAGCGGCACCAGCACCATCCAGACAATGTCCGAAACCATCGCCCAAAAAGACACCGGCAGAATCGCCCCGGCCAGCCATTTCGTCAGCGCCGGCGTGACCAGCGGACACAGCAGCGTCGAAACCGTCGTCAGCGAAACCGAATACGCCGTATCGGCCCCGGCGATATAGCTGATGACATTGCTGGACATTGCCCCGGGCGCACAGCCGGCGATAATCAGCCCTACCGCCAGCTCCGGCGGCAGCCGAAGAAGCTTGGCCAGCGCAAACGACCCCAGCGGCATCAAGGTAAACTGGGCCGCCGTACCCAGCAGCACCAGCCCCGGACGGGCGGCTATCCGGCGAAAATCCGACGGCTCCAGGACCGCCCCGATTCCGAACATCGTGACGGCGAAAAAGAGCATGTTGTACTTCTTGTCAATCTGCAGCGGCTGCGGGAAAAAATACGACAGCACACCAAACAGAATCACCCAGACCGCAAACAGCCGGGTATAAACCCCCACGATTTTGTGCATCCATCCGCTCATCCGTCTCTAAAATCCTATCGCCGCGGACGTGCTGTGTCCAGCGGATGAAAGGAGAGAATTTTTAACCACAGATTACACGGATTAAGAACAGGGAAGGGAAAAAATACGAAGGAGAAAAACAAACAAATTTGCAGGATAACTGCTCACTGATGACTGCTCACTGATGACTGCTCACTGATGACTGCTCACTGATGACTGATAACTGATGACTGATAACTGATGACTGATAACTGATGACTGATAACTGATGACTGATAACTGATGACTGATAACTGATAACTGGTCACTGGCGACTGGACGCCGGACGCTGAAGAATAGCCCCGTCCGCCAGGGCGGGGAAAAAGAGCAGGAACGGTGCGTTCAGGAAGCGATGTGCTGTCTGCGGTATCGGCCGGGAGCGGTGCCGGTGATTTTTCGAAACAGGCGGGAGAAATAAAAAACATCGCGAAAGCCCACCTCCGCAGCGATTTTCTTCAGGGGTTTGGAGGTACCCAGCAGGAGCCGCTGGGCCTGTTCCATTTTGCGGCGATTGACAAACTCAATCGGGCCGGCCCCCATCATTCGGGAAAACAGGTGCGAAAAATAAGCCGGACTGAGCTCAGCCAGTTCCGCCAGTTCCGCCAGTGTGATTTCTCGATGCAGATTCTGATGGATATGCCGCAGGACCCGCTGAAATCGGCTGTAGCCGCGCAGGGCGGTATCGGTGCCGGCGGGGTTGGCGGTTCGCAGAAAGGCGGCCAGAATCAGCCGAATCAGGGCGTTGGTTTCCATCAATTCGGCGGCCGTCTTGGTTTGGTGGAGCTCTTCGCTGCGGCGCAGGACGGATTCGTAAATGGGCTTGTTGGCGTCCCGTTCAATCAGTTCCAGACCCGGGTTCAGCTCCAGCAGCCGGTCGAAAATCCAGCGTCCGATGCCGTACTTTCGGGCCTCAATCTGATACTCGCAGTCCACCAAAGCAAACAGGTTCACCCCGTCCGGCAGAAACGTCGTCAGGTGGATGTAATAGTGTTCGAAGGTATCCGGACAGGCCATGTCCACAGTGGTAAAGGCGGGAATCAGATACAAAAAGCCGCTTTGGAGGGGGTAGGTTCGGCCGTGGTGCCGCAGGGTGCCTTCGCCGTCGGTAATCAGATAAATCCTTGAATAGGGACTGTTTACGTTTCGGTGGTTCCATTCCCGATGCACGCGGTACAGTTCGATGTTCAGGATGTTGATTTCCAGATTGTCCAGCAAATACTTGAGCATAGGATAAGAATAGCAAAAATCAAAAAATAGTCCATAAATTAGAAAAATAATCCATTTTTTCCTGATTCAAAGAGAGGTATTCTGTTTTCTTGTTTTGCGTGAATTTGAAAGTTTTTCGCCGCCGACCGGTATGATTTTCGGCATCTGCTGACCGAAAAATAATACAGAGCCCCGACGGCGGCTGACGCGTTCAGGAGGTCCGGATGAATTTTGACCATATCCCGCAGGCCGTTGAGCCCTCGAAGGTGCCGGTTCGGGTCTTGTACACGGGGGCGAAGATTCCGGCCATTGGGCTGGGCACGTTCGGGTCGGACCGCTTTTCCGCCGAGCAGGTGGCGCAGGCCGTCGGGGAAGCGCTGGCGGCGGGCTATCGTCATATTGATTGTGCGGCGGTGTACGGCAACGAAAAGCAGATTGGCCGGGTGCTGCAGTATTATTTCCGCAGCGGCCGGCTGAAACGAAGCGAGCTGTGGATTACTTCCAAACTCTGGAATGATATGCACCAGCGGGTCGAAGAGGCCTGCCGGCGCTCGCTGGAGGATTTGGGGCTGGAGTATCTGGATTTGTATCTGGTGCACTGGCCGTTTCCCAATTATCACCCGCCGGGATGCGATGTCCACTCGCGCAGTCCGGACGCCAAGCCGTATATTCACGACAATTATATGAAGACCTGGCGTCAGATGGAGCGGCTGGTGGAACAGGGGCTTGTACGGCATATCGGCACATCGAATATGACCATTCCCAAGCTCAAACTCCTGCTGCGGGATGCCCGCATCAAACCGGTCTGCAATCAGATGGAGCTGCATCCGCATTTCCAGCAGCCGGAGCTGTTTGCCTTCTGCGTGGAGCACGGCATTGTGCCGGTCGGGTATTGTCCGCTCGGCTCGCCCGCCCGTCCGGACCGGGACCGCACCCCCGACGATACGGTGGTGCTCGAGGACCCGGTGCTGCGGGAGATTGCTGCTCGGCGCGGAACGACCGTTGCCGCAGTGTGCATCCGCTGGGCGATTCAGCGGGGACAGATTCTAATTCCGTTCTCGCTGCATCACTATGCCGACAATCTCCGTGCGGCGGTCAGCGAGCCGCTCCGCGAAGAAGAGATGGAGCGGATTCGGCGGATTGACAAAAACTGCCGGCTGATTAAAGGGCAGGTCTTTCTGTGGAAGCCCAATCAGTCCTGGGAGGACCTGTGGGACCCGACGGGAGAGATTACGCCGCCGTAAGAGCGGCTGGAATGGAACATCGAGCAGATAGAAAGGAGTCGGTATGAGAAAATCGGTTCTGTCGGCAGTGCTGGCGGCGGCGGTGCTGGGGGGATGTGCCGGACGGGAACGGGTGGAGCGGATGCAGACCGGGCCGTTTGAGCCGACCTGGGAATCGCTGAGCCGTTATGAAACGCCGGAGTGGTTTCGGGATGCCAAGTTCGGCATCTGGGCGCACTGGGGGCCGCAGTGTGCTCCGGAGCGCGGCGACTGGTACGCACGGTTTATGTATATGGAAAACGCGCCGAGCTGGGCGGGCGATATTTTTGCCTATCATCGGCAGCGCTACGGCCATCCGTCGCAGTTCGGCTTTAAGGATGTGATTCATACCTGGAAGGCCGAAAACTGGGACCCGGACAAACTGCTGGCACTCTATAAGCGGGTCGGGGCACGCTATTTTGTCGCCCTGGCCAATCATCACGACAATTTCGACAACTGGGACAGCCGATACCAGCCGTGGAACTCGGTGAAGGTCGGCCCGAAGAAGGATTTGATAGCGGGCTGGGCGGAGGCGGCGCGCCGGCATGGGCTGCGCTTCGGCGTCAGCGTCCACGCCTCGCACGCCTGGACCTGGTATGAGCCGGCGCAGGGGGCGGACAAAACCGGACCCTATGCCGGTGTGCCGTATGACGGCACACTGACAAAGGCCGACGGCAAAGGGCTCTGGTGGGAAGGGCTGGACCCGCAGGATTTGTACGCCCAGAACCATCCGCGCAGTGCGGATGCGGAGGACCCGACGGCGATTCACCGCCAGTGGGAATGGGGAAACGGGGCCAGCATCCCGGATGAGGCGTACTGCCGCAAGTTTTACAACCGCACGCTCGATTTGCTCAACCGCTATCGGCCGGATTTGATTTATTTTGATGATACGGCCCTCCCGCTGTATCCGGTCAGCGATGTGGGACTTCGGATTGCCGCACACTTTTACAACAGCAGCATCCGCTGGAACAAAGGGAAGCTGGAGGGCGTGCTGAACGGCAAGGTGCTCACCCCCGAGCAGCGACGGTGTATGGTCTGGGATATTGAGCGCGGCGCCAGCCCGCAGATTGAGCCGCTGCCGTGGCAGACCTGCACGTGTCTGGGCAGCTGGCACTATGACCGGCGGATTTATGAGCAGCGCCGCTACAAAAGCGCCAGGACGGTCGTTCATATGCTGGTGGATATTGTCAGCAAAAACGGCAATCTGCTGCTCAGTGTTCCGCTTCGAAGCGACGGCTCGCTCGATTCAGAGGCAGAGCGGATTCTGCAGGAGATTGCGGCCTGGATGGATGTAAACGGGGAGGCGATTTACGCGACGCGTCCGTGGAAGGTCTTCGGCGAAGGACCGGCCATGAAGGAAGCAGCCCCGCTGCAGGGGCCCGGATTCAACGAGGGACGCGGCAGGCCGCTGACCGCCGAGGATGTCCGCTATACCGTCTCCAAAGACGGACGGACGCTGTATGTGTTTCTGATGGGAAGGCCCGCCGCCGGACAGACCGTTGTTCTGAAAACGCTGCGGCTGAACAATCCTTCCGGCCAGGGACGTGTGAACCTTTTGGGCTGGACGGGCTCGATGGACTGGAGCATCGACTCGGCGGGGCGATTGACCGTGAACTGGCCGACCGTGGAGCCGGCGCGTCCGTTTGACGCCTATGCCAGTGTGCTGAAAGTCAGCGGGTTCGAAATGGATATAGAGGAAGCGGATGCAGGGGAACAGTTATGAAAGGGAAAATGAAAGGGGCGATTCTGCCCGGCAACAGTACCGTCGTTCTCAAAGAGTTTGATATTCCGGTGCCCGGACACGGCGAGGTGCTGATTCGGATGAAATCTTCAACCATCTGCGGCTCGGATATCCGGTGCATTTATCACGAGCATCTGGGCAAAGGGCCGGAGGGGTATCAGCCCGGGATGATTGCCGGACACGAGCCCGCCGGACAGATTGTCGAGGCGGGACCGGGATGTCGGCGGTTCAAGGAGGGCGACCGGGTGATTGTCTATCACATCTCCGGCTGCGGACTGTGCAATGACTGCCGGCGCGGGTACTACATCTCCTGCACCAGCCCGTATCGGCGGGCGTACGGCTGGCAGCGGGACGGCGGAATGGCCGAGTATCTGCTGGCCGAAGAGAAAGACCTTATTGCGCTGCCGGATGAGCTGAGTTATTCGGACGGGGCCCAGGTGGCCTGCGGGTTCGGCACGGTCTATGAGGGGCTGGAGAAAATCGGCGTCTGCGGCAATGATGCGGTCCTGATTACCGGTCTGGGGCCGGTGGGACTGGCATCGGCGATGCTGGCCCGGGCGATGGGAGCCCACAAAATCATCGGGATTGAGGTCATTCCGGAACGGCTGCGGATTGCCGAACAGCTGGGGCTGTTTGATGTGCTGCTGCCGGCCGGGCCGGACAACGTGCAGCAGGTTCGCGACCTGACCGGCGGGCACGGGGTCGAGAAGTCTGTGGACTGTTCCGCAAATGAAGCGGCGCGGCTGACCTGCATTCAGGCGGCCCGCAAGTGGGGCAAGATTGTCTTTCTTGGTGAAGGCGGCACCTGCCGGTTCCAGCCCTCGCCGGATATTATTCACGACCAGAAAACGATTTATGGGTCGTGGGTGACGTGTCTGTGGCGGATGGAGGAGCTGGTGGAGCGTCTGGTCCGCTGGAAACTGCACCCTGATCGGCTGATAACTCACCGTTTTGCCTTGGCGCAGGCGGCGGAGGCCTATGCGCTGATGGCCTCCGGCCGCTGCGGCAAGGTCGCCGTGGTTTTTGACGAAGAGCTCAAATAACCGCTCGGCTGATTTGCGAGCCGGTGTTTTTGTTTTACGGCTTGAGCTGATGGGCAATCAGCCACAGGACGGGGGCCTGCCCGTGCAGGTCGCCGACGACACGCGGCCGCTTCAGGTAAAACTCAATGTCATCCTGCTGGCCGGTGCGCAATACAGGATATTGTGAGTGGTCTGACAAAGAGGAGACAGTCAGAATTAGGAATCGCTGAATAAACGAGCAACGGCATTTTTACTTTGGGGAAAAGAAAACAGAGCTCCAGAAACAAGTGGGAGCGGGGGTTGGCTCCGCCGGTTTTTTCTTTGTATTCATCGACGGTCAGCATATTTTGCAAAGATAAGCCATTTTGTTTTTTGGGGAATATATTGGTTGCTGTGACATTCTAATCTGATATGATATTGTTGATAGGAGGTTTTGTGTATTTTTTGTTGTATAGAGAGAAGAGGCGCTAGCGCAGAAAATTCCCAGTCAGAACCTTGGCACAACATTCTGAATGGATATGAAAGTTAAAGAACTGTACTATATCATGCCAATAGACAACATTTCTTCGGTAATAGAGCATGGGATTCTTTCTAACCAGGAAATAAGGAGAAGAAAAATTCCATGTCAATCTATTGCCGATGAAAATGTTCAGAACCGTAGGAAGAATAAATCTGTTCCGGGAGGAAAGCCGCTGCATTATTATGCAAATTTATATTTTGATGCGCATAATCCCATGTTGAGCAGAGTTCGGAACAGAAACAAAGAACTCTGTGTTCTCAGGATTGATACGGCTGTGATGCATCTGCCGGGAGTTGTTATCACGGACATGAATGCCGCCAGCAAGTATGCGAGGTTTTATCCTTATCCTGGAGGGTTGAAGTGTCTGGATTTCGAAATGATTTATGCCAGATGTTGGCTCCATCACGATGATATTTTTTTGGGATGGCGACACAAGTCCGTTAAATGTGCAGAAGTTCTTGTGCCCGTGTGCGTCGAGAGGAAGTATATAATAGGAGCATATGTATATGACGAAGAAGCAAGACTGAAATTGAAGTCAACTGGTTTTGATGGTATTATAAAAATCAAAAGGGAGTTATTTTTCTAATAAACAGGATGGGGTATGTCTATAAAAATATTAATCGGCGATTTGTTTTCGTCCAAAGCCCAGACTCTTGTTAATACGGTTAACTGTACAGGGATTATGGGGAAGGGGATTGCCCAGCAATTTAAAGAGAGATTTCCGGATATGTTCAGGGACTATGTAGCACGCTGTGAACGAAATGAGGTTCAGCTCGGACGGCCGTATTTGTATAAAGATTTGTATGGTGTTTCTATTGTGAATTTTCCAACTAAGAAGCATTGGAGGTCCGTATCGCGTGTCGAGGACATTATCAAGGGTCTCCAATATTTTCTCGAAAAGTATAAAGAATGGAAGATTACTTCCGTTGCTTTTCCTCCCTTGGGATGTGGGAATGGAGGTCTTGAGTGGGATATTGTGGGCCCCATTCTTTATCAAAATCTTTCACAAATTGATATTTCTGTTGAGATTTATGCGCCTTATGGAACGCCTTCACAAAAGCTAACTCACGATTTTTTATCCAAAACCGTTGAACGTTGGACGGAAAAAACTTTGAATGCTTCAAAAGAGAAAGTAAAACAGGAATGGTTTGTATTACTTGAGGTTTTATCGAGACTTCAGCAGCAGCCGTATTCATTGCCTGTTGGAAGGACCATCTTTCAAAAAATATGTTATGTAGCGACTGAAATGGGTTTGGATACGGGTTTTCGATACAAACAAGGGACCTATGGTCCATTTTCCTCACAAATTAAGCCGGCCATCTCTGTTTTGGCGAACGCCAATTTAATATTGGAAACACAATCGGGAAGAATGATACATTTAAAAGTTGGCCCACAGTATGAATCGACGAGAAAACATAAGCTTGATTTTTTAGAAAAGCATCAGAATCTCATAGAAAAAATTACGGATTTATTTTTGCGAATTAAAGATACAGAGCAGGCCGAAGAGGTGTCAACTGTTCTCTATACCGTACAGGAACTTACACGAAGAACAAATCAATCTTTAATTTCTGAACAAGAAGTTTATGATTTTATTATTCAGTGGAAAAAGTCTTGGAATACCGAAGAGAAGAGAAAAGCGGTAGCTGATACAATACGAAGTCTTGGTATGTTGGGATGGATAAAAACAGAATTTAGTGAAAGTCTCTTAGTTGATGCCTAACATGCAAAGCCAGTAGGTTGTTTTACGCGGCTGCAGCTGTTGCTTTTTTAATTGTTTTTCACCAAAGGGACCCTATGAACTCTCTTTTTCCGGTCGGGCCGGATATTATCCACGACCAGAAAACGATTTATGGGTCGTGGGTGACCTGTCTGTGGCGGATGGAGGAGCTGGTGGAGCGTCTGGTCCGCTGGAAACTGCACCCTGATCGGCTGATAACTCACCGTTTTGCCTTGGCGCAGGCGGCGGAGGCCTATGCGCTGATGGCCTCCGGCCGCTGCGGCAAGGTCGCCGTGGTTTTTGACGAAGAGCTCAAATAACCGCTCGGCTGATTTGCGAGCCGGTGTTTTTGTTTTACGGCTTGAGCTGATGGGCAATCAGCCACAGGACGGGGGCCTGCCCGTGCAGGTCGCCGACGACACGCGGCCGCTTCAGGTAAAACTCAATGTCATCCTGCTGGCCGGTGCCGACGCAGACCTCGCGGACATTGCCTTCCCGGTCCACGTGAGCAATCAGGGCCTTTTTGGCGGCTTCGACGGCCGGCATATACTGCGATTTCTTCAGCCAGCCGTGTTCGACGCCGACGGCCATCGCATAGGCAAACATCGCCGTGCAGGAGCTTTCCGTCCAGGAATACGGATTATCAATCAGCTGCCGCCACATCCCGTTGTCGGATTGATACCGCAGCAGCGAGGCCATCATCTTTTTGTAGCCGGCCATGATTTCGGGACGGAGTCGATGGTCGGCCGGCAGAGAACTGAGCACCTCGGCCAGCGAGGCGGCCACCCAGCCGTTGCCGCGTCCCCAGAAGTAGTGGAAATCGGGCCCGTGGAAGAACAGGCCGTTGGGCTGCTGGAGTTTCTTCAGATAGGCCGCCAGCTGCATCGCCGCCCGGTCGGCGTATTTGGGATTGCCGGTCGCCCGGTAGGCCTGAATCTGAAGCATCCCGACCATGTACATATCGTCAATCCACCAGCGGGTCTGGCTGGTCAGGCCGTCCTCCTGCGTGGTTTCCCACTGGCTGTCGGCGAAGGTCAGACCCAGTTCGAGCCATCGCTTATCGCCGGTAATCCGATAAATCTCGAACGGCACAATGCCTTCGACATTGTGGTCCACGTGCGAATGACGCGAAATCAGGATGCTGTCCGGCTCGAGGAATTTCTCATAGCGGGCGATGACTTTTTGAAGCAGGGCCTTGTCGCCGGTATAGTCTGCAAACCGCAGGGCCCCGACCGCCGTACAGGCCTCGGCATAATGAAGCCCTTTCCCGGGCCGATAGAGCGAATAATCCTTGCGGTCCAGCAGATTCTGGACGACACGCCGGCCGACTTCCTTCAGTTCCGCCTCGGAGGTCGGTTTGGTTTTTTTCGGAGCAGCGGCACAGGAAGCACACAGCATCAGTCCGGCACACAGAATCGGCAGCATTCGTTTCATCATCAGTCTCCTGCAAAAAAAGGTTAAGGGTTCTCTCGTTCTGTCAGTCGATAGCTCACAAAGGCAAATTCCCGGCTGTCGGGCGACCAGGAGGGCACATTGAGGGTGCCCTGTCCGCCGAAGAGCCGGGTCAGCGTGCGCGGTTCCTCTTCACGGTCGGTCGGCAGAAGCCGCAGGACGACCTCCTGCTGAGCCGGATGGCCTTTGACGTGTTTGTCATAAGAAAGAAAGACAATCCATTTGCCGTCCGGCGACGGATGCGGGAACCAGTCGTTGTACTGGTCATCAAAGGTCATCAGGACGGGGTTGGTTCCGTCGGCATTCATCCGCCAGAGAAACATCGGGCCTTCCCGGTCGGAGTTGAAATAGATGAATTTGCCGTCGGGGGAGTAATCCGGCCCGTCTTCATGGGCGGGAGTATTGGTCAGCTGCCGCTCCGGGCCGCCTTTGAGGTCGATGGCATAGATGTCGTATTGTCCGCCGCGCTGGGCACAATAGACCACGGTTTTGCCGTCCGGCGAAACGCCGTGCCAGTAAGACGGACCCTGCGGGGTAATCAGTCGAGGCCTGCCTCCTTTGGAAGGCACGCGGTAAATCTTTGATACGCCATTGTCATCGTGGCTGAGAAAAATCCATTTGCCGTCCGGCGCAAATCCGTGGTCGTTGTTGCACCGGTCGGCAAAGCCGGTGTTAAGCCGCTTGGGCGTGCCGCCCTCGACGGGGATTGTATAAAGCCGTCCGCCGCTGTTGAACAGCAGCGTTTTGCCGTCGGGCGACCAGTTCGGCGCCTCGATGTGCATTTCGGTTGTCGAGAAGACGACGCGCCGCCGTCCGGTTTGGATGTTGAAAATTTCCAGACTGCTTTCGAGCATCCGGTTTTCCTCCTCAACCAGCCCCCTCGTTCGGATGAAAACGTTTTTGAAGACGGCCTGGGCCGTTTGCGTGTTGTCGTGCGAACAGACAATCAGACCGGCGTAAACGGGTTCGCTCATCGAAACGACGACGGTGCCGACCGGTTCGAAGGTTCTGCCGTCTTCGGAGACAGACATCGTGAAAAGCCGGCCCTGGCGGACCAGGCGGATATACGGGGGATTCGGCAGACCGCAGGGCACCTCCATGGTCGGGCCGTCCTGCATCCGGCGAAACTGAAGCGCCGCCGCGCCGCTGCCGTGAATGACGGCATCGACGTAGGCCGCATCGTGGTCCATGTTTTGACGAATCATCCAGCCGGCCTTGCGGTGGGGGTGGGTGCCGGCGGCCCATTCGACCCGGGCGGTCAGTTCGACATCGCCGACGATTTGCTTCCAGGCGAAGTGAAAGGCGTCGCTGTGATACCAGATGTTTTCGCCGCTGCCGGTCAGTCGGTAGAGTCCGCCGGAGGGGTCATATTCGGTTCGGCCGGCGACAGCGGTTTCGCCGACATCGCGCGAGCCCTCAAAAAGTCCCAGGGAAGAGCCGCTGCACGCGCAGCCGAATGCGGCGGCACGGAACAGAAGAACGGCCGAAAGCAGAACCCCCGAACACGGCAGGGCGGTTTTGTGTCCAAACACTGTCTGGTTTCGGCTTTTTCGTTCCATCGGTTCTCTTCCCGGCTGACCTGTCCAGCCGCAGAAGATTGTAGCCGACCCGCCCCGTTCACGCAACCTGTTTGTCTGAGTTTCGCTCAGCGGGACAGTTCGATGTGTTTGAGGAAGCGGTCGTTGTCAGGGGCGGGGTAATCCTGCCGGAAGTGGACGCCGCGGGATTCCTTTCGCTCCTCGGCAGCGCGGGCCATCAGCAGGGCCAGCGTGAGCATATTCTGGCATTCCCACCCGAACGGCGCATCGAAGACCTTATCCATCACATAGCGCTGCCAAAAGCGGATAATCTCCTGGGCTTCGACGAGGGGCGTTTCTTTGCGGGTAATGCCGACATTGCGCCACATCAGGGCCCGCAGTGAATTGCGGACGTCGTCGGTGTCCAGATGACTGCGGCCGGAATGCGCAATATGAAATTCGATTCGTTTGGGACGCAGATGTGTTCGCGTGCGTTTGAGACCTTCGGCGGCGTGCCGGCCTGCAATCCGGCCGTACACAAGCCCTTCCAGAAGCGAGTTGCTCCCCAGCCGGTTGGCCCCGTGCAGTCCGGTAGAGGCCGCTTCGCCGCAGACATAGAGGTTGGCAATATTGGAAGCGGCGTTTCGGTCCACCTTGACGCCGCCGATGAGATAATGAGCACTGGGGCGGACGGGAATCATCTCCCGGCTGATGTCGATGTCGAACGACTCGCACAGTTCGCTGATGACCGGAAAACGCTTGCGGAAATGCTCCTTGTCAAAGTGGCGGATGTCCAGATAGACATGGGTTGAGTTGGTCTTGAGCATCCGGTCGAGGATGGCCCGGCTGACGACGTCGCGCGGGGCCAGCTCCGCATCCGGGTGATAATCTTTCATAAAGGCGATTCCGTCGCGGTCGCGCAGGATGGCGCCTTCACCGCGCAGCGTCTCGGTAATCAGAGCGCGCGAAGCGCCGGCGATATACAGCGTCGTCGGATGAAACTGCATAAACTCCAGGTCCCGCAGGACCGCCCCCGCGCGGTAGGCCATTGCCAGTCCGTCGCCGGTGGCGTTTTCCGGGTTGGTGGTTTCCCGATACAGCCGGCCGGCGCCGCCGGTGGCCAGAATCGTCCGGGCCGCCCAGATGATTTGCAAATTGCCCGCGCGTTGCCCGATGACGCCCAGGCATTCATTTTCGTCGTTGGTCAAAAGGTCAATCGCAAAAAAGTGCTCGAGGATGCGGATTTGCGGCATCGAACGGAGTTTTCGAATCAGGCCTTCGGCGATGCCGCGGCCGGTCGAGTCGCCGTGGGAGTGGATGACGCGCGGATGCGAATGGCCGCCTTCGAGTGTGGCGTCCAGCACGCCGTTTATTTTGTCAAATTCCGTCCCCCAATCCAGCAGTTCGCGAATGAGGGCCGGACCTTCGGAGACCACCTGACGGACGACCTCCGGTTCACACAGACCGGCGCCGGCGGCCATGGTGTCGGCGATGTGGCTGTCGATGCTGTCTTCAGTCCGCACCACAGCGGCAATGCCGCCCTGGGCGTTCCAGGTATTTGAGTCGGCCAGCGTTCCTTTGCAGACCAGCGTGACCGAAGCACCGCACAGAGCGGCTTCAATCGCCGCCCGCAGTCCCGCAATCCCAGACCCGATGACCAGACAGTCCGTAAAAAACTGCTGCGTGGACAAACTGTCAATCGGCACCAGATACCGCCGAAATTCCGGCTGTTTCGAAGGCATTCAAATCCCTTTCTTCAAACGATAACGATATACAGTAGAAGATGGAAGCAAAGGTTTTTCCATTATACATCTGCACGAGAAAGGCAGAAAAAAAATCAAAAAATTTTTTCCGTCTGATAAAAAAGCCGCTGCGAACGTCAAATAAAAGTTTGCGTAGTAATACTGGAAGACAAAATTATTTATGTTTTTTCAGACGATTGCCGAAATACCAGACAGCAAGTTAATGGCTCTTAATCAGTGACCCAAAAGGCCATCTTAGCCGGGGAAGGGACGGCGAAAAGTGACCCGCACACAAGGCCGATGGTAAACGCCCGCCGCAAATCCCAAGGCCCGCTAAGCCCTGTACGAGAAGAGCCATTCAAACCAAAGAAGGGAGAGCATCGGCGGCCCTCCCTTCTTTTTTTGTCCCCTCAATATCGACATACTCCACCTTGAATATTCATCTGTTTTTTTGATAATTTTCTCTCAGAACGGTGTCTATAAGTAAGGAGAGCAGAAAGGAGTTTTTTTGGCGGCGGCGGAAGACAACCTTGTACAGCAGGCCCAGCAGGGCAGCCGGCAGGCCTATGCGGACCTTATCCGCAAATACTATGGGTCTGTCTATATGGTGTGTTTGGGGTATTTGGGAAATCCGACGGATGCGGAGGATACGGCTCAGGAGGTTTTTTTGAAGGGATATATGAAAATTCGAACCCTCCGCTGTCCTGAACAGTTTGAAGGATGGATCCGTCGGATTGCCAAAAATGAATCCCGTAATCTCCTTCGCCGCCGGCGAAAAGAGACGTCCTTGTTTTCTTTTCCGGCGGAGATTTTTGCCGCAAAAGACTGTTTGGAAACATCTTATGAAGAACTTCAATCGGCGATTGCCGGGATGCCGGCGGATTTGCGAGTGCCTTTGCTGATGTACTATTTTGACGGCCGTCGGGCTGACCACGTGGCCCAGGCCCTCGGCGTGTCCCGCATCAGCATTTATCGGCGGCTCAAAGAGGCCGTCGGGCTGCTGGGCGAAGTGCTCCGGAAAGGACGGGAAGGATGAAGGATGCCTGCCGGGACATTTGCGAACTTCTTGCGGAACGGCTGCTGGGGCCGCTTGCTCCGGCGCAGCAGGAGCGGCTCGAACGGCATCTGGAGGGGTGTGCTGCCTGCCGACAGCTTGCCCGGCAGCTGGAAAAACACGACCGGTATCTTTCGGAGTGGAGTCAAACGATGCGTGCCGATTTGTCGGACAAGGCGGAGCGGGCCGCAGAGGCCTTTCTGGCGGCTGGACCCATTCGCCAGAGCCGTCCGCTCCGCTGGGGCTGGGTTGTTTCGGCGGCGGCGGTGGTGATGACAGGGGCGGCCGTTTGGCTGATGCTGCCCAGCCGCAAAGACATCGAATTCCGGCACGAACCGTTCAAAGGAAAAGGGATTGTGTCGGAACCGGCTCCTGCCGACCGGATTTCCGCTGTGCCGGTTGTGCAGAATCAAAATCAGCTGGAGGAACAGACGAAAATCCAGCTCCGTCAGGCCCGGTATTTCTTTGACACGAAAAATGTCCCGGCCCTGGCGGCGCTGTATCAGACCGGCGCGGAGCCGACCCGGCTGGCGGTGCTGGATTATCTGGCTCAAATCAATACGCCCGAGGCCCTGCGGGTCCTGGAAGACCTGCAGAAACAGTCTGTTCCGCCGCCGCCGCCGCCCGCCGAGCCCAATCAGCATTCTGCGATTGTGCCCCGCGCCGGTTCGGTGCCGGGGGCTGAAAAAGAGCAGACCGAGCCGCCGGCCGCAGCGGCTGTCGCACCGGCCCGACCGGTTTGGTTTGACCCCAATGCGGTCGATGCCGACAACTGGCGGACCGGTGTGCTGGGCATTCAGGTCGTCGATGCCGTCACCGGCGAACCCATTCCCGGCGCCGAGCTGAAATTTGATATGAATCCCAAAATAAATATTCCCAAAAACGCCTTTACCAATCAGTTCGGCCGGTATGAGCTGAACTATTATGAGTCAAAGATGGCTTTTCTCGAAGTGAAGATACGCAAAGCACCCTATGTCGGAGCTCAACTGTACTGGGGTCTGAATTCTCCCGGCGATACGTTGGTTTTGCCGCTTCAGAGGCGGGTTTCTCTTCGGCAGGGATGCTCAGTGGGCGGCCGAGTGGAAACGATCGATGGCAAACCGGTGGAAGGGGCAGCAATCGATTTTTCCCTTCATCAAACCAGCCAAGAGGAAGAATATCCTCTGATTGAGGATGCCGAGCTCAAAACTGATGCAGACGGAAAATGGGAACTCCAATCCTTCCCATGCGATTTAGTCTATGGGACCTTCAGCATTGCCGTGAAACATCCGGAGTATGTTCCGGAAAATCCGTTCAGCATTCAGCCGCTGCCGGAGGATTTGCGGAATAAGACGTTTCGAGTCCTAATGAAGCAGGGACTCGTCATCTCGGGTCGGGTGACGGATTCTGAAGGCCGTCCGATTGAGGGAGCCCGTGTCTTTGCAGGGGCTGACCGATTTATGCGGGGTGTAAAAGAAACAAAAACTGATGTGGATGGTCGCTACAGACTGACAAACTGCACAATTCAAAATCTGACCATAACGGTAACCGCACGCGGGTTTGCACCGGCCCTGCGGGAGCTGAGCGTTGAAGAGAATCTTCAGGACGTGAATTTTACCCTGAGCTCCGGATATCAGGTTCTTGTGCGAGTCATCGACTCGAAAGGATATCCAATTCCGTCTGTGATGCTGCGGGCGGATAGCTGGGGCTATTCATCTCTGTTCTCCATAGGAGCTCGAACGCTTCCCCACCAGGTCCAGACGGATGCAACGGGATTCTGCATCCTCGAAGATTTGCCGCCGGATGAAGTGAAGTTTTTGGTCCAGAAAGAAGGATATGTTTTTTATCAGGCTTATCCAATAACCGCGTCACAGCAGAATCGGTATGAAATTGTTCTTTACCCAACAGTCAAACTGACCGGCCGCGTACTGGATGCCCAAACCGGTCTTCCGGTGGAGCGGTTTCAGATGACGCCCGGGATTGACTGGAATAACAGCCACCAGCCCGTTTGGCAAACCAGCCAGAGAAGAATTTGTACGAATGGAGTCTATGAACAGATGCTGTATTATCAGGATGTCGGCTGGGCGGTTCAGATTGAGGCCGAGGGGTATTGGCCTGCCCAAAGCAAGGTGTATATCAATCAGGGGCGGGACATCGTTGAGGATATCTTTCTTGCTAAAGGTCGGGGACCTGCCGGAACGGTGTATTTGCCGGATGGAGGACCTGCCGAATCGGCGGAGGTGTATGTCGTTCAGCAGGACCGCTCTCTTGCTCTGGAGAATGGGTATGTCCGGGATTCGACCCGCCGGGCGGCTCGTACCGATTCAGAAGGCCGGTTTGTGCTGCCGCCGATTTCCGGTGTTTATGCGGTGGTCGTTCTGCATAAGGACGGGTTGGCGATTGTTTCAGGTGAATCTCTTGAACAAAACGGTTCTCTGACTCTTCAGCAGTGGTCTCGGGTGGAAGGAAGAGTTTATCAAAACAGCCAACCGGTTTCGAATCAGACCCTTTCTCTTTATTCTTTACCCGTAATAGAGGGGCTGGCGTTTCCTTTTATGGCCTCTTATGACACGACAAGCGATTCGCGGGGGACCTTTGTTTTTTCCCGTGTTCTGCCCGGTCGGCTTCGGATCGCTCGTTCGCAGCCGGTTGGTGTTGGAATTATACGTTTTGCAGATACTATCCCGATTCAGGTTGAGCCCGGGCAGACTGTCTTTATAGAACTCGGCAGGGAAGGCCGCCGCGTGACGGGACGGCTGCGGCTGACGGAGGACATGCAGGGGCGTTCCGGGGAGCACATTTCCCTGTCGATTCAGGCCTCTGTGCCGCCAGCGGAACCGGAGCCGTTTCCGGACTTTGAAATGCCGGTCGATTACTTTCTGATGACGCCGGAGGAGCAGCAGCAATGGATTGCAGATTTGATGAAGACGCCGCAGATGAAAGCGTATTACCAAAAAACTGACCAAACCGAAGAGCCGTTCTTGATCGAGGCGGAAGTCCGGTCCGATGGAACATTTATCGCAGACGGGGTTCCGCCGGGAAGTTATATTTTGTCGGGAACGGTACACCGGCCGGGAGCTGTGCGTGATTCGGTGGAATGGCACTTCCAGTCTCTGGGCAAAATTCATACAGTTTTCGAGGTGCCTCCGGCCGTTAGGGAGGGGGATTATGAAAAACCTGTGGATATCGGAGAGATTGCGGTAAAGCCGTTCCGGGAATTGACAGTCGGAGAACCGCTGGAATTGCCTGCGATGGAAGACCTTCAGGGGCATCCGATTTTTCTGTCCGATTACACCGGCCGCTATCTGCTGATGGATTTTGTGATGATTTCCGGACCTTTCCAGCATGAGAAGACATTAGAGGAATTGAAACAGTTGTATCGGCTGCATCAGCCATCGGGTCGGCTGGATGTGCTGAGTGTATGCCTGGAGCCGTTTGCTGCCTATGAACGACGAAATACATCTGTACTCAAGGCCCTTCGTCATTTTTCTGAGAAGAGGGAAATCCCCTGGAAAATCGGGCTGCTCTTGAGTCCTCTGGATTTGGACACAGCCCTTTATCGAACCCTGTTTGCTGCTCGGGGTTCTTCCCTGTTTTTAGTGGACCCGCAGGGGCGGCTTGCGGCGATGGATATTTCGCCGGAGCGGCTGGAGGAAACCCTGGCTCGGTATCTGCCCGAGGTGCCGGCAAATCCCTGAGCCTCGTTTCAGGAGATTTTTTCGATGAGCCGCTCGAGCAGCTCCTT
The DNA here is from genome assembly GCA_037479115.1 of Anaerohalosphaeraceae bacterium. Classification (NCBI taxonomy): domain Bacteria; kingdom Pseudomonadati; phylum Planctomycetota; class Phycisphaerae; order Sedimentisphaerales; family Anaerohalosphaeraceae; species Anaerohalosphaeraceae bacterium. Next base: position 56,337 of record JBBFLK010000012.1, read on the forward strand.
GGCAGGCACCGAGCGAAAACCCGCGGCGCTGCGCCACCGAAGCGGCGTATTCCGCTCGAGGGCCTCCTCAATCTTCCGGCAGGCCAGAATGACCGTGGCGTGATTCTTGTTGCCCATCGCCTTGCCGATTTCCGGAAACGACATCTTGGTAAACCGCCGCGTCAGGTACATCGCCAGCGAACGGGCCAGCGAGACCGTGCGTTCTTTCCGGGCCGAGTGAATATCCGCGGGCTTCAGGTCGAAAAACTCCGCCACAACAGACACAATGTCGGAGTTGTGCACCACCGGGTCGGTGCGGGCGATATGCTCCGAAAGGATTTGCCGCACTTCGTCCAGCCCGGCGGGTTTTTGGGTGAGTGTGCTGTAGGCCATCACCTTCAGCAGGGCCCCTTCCAGCTCGCGCACGCTCGAACTGACGGCACCAGCGATGTATTCGGCCACCTCTTTGCGAAGCGGCTGGCCCATTCGTTTTGCCCGGTGCATCAGAATCCGACAGCGCGTATCGAAATCCGGCGGGTCAATCCGAATCACCATCCCCGAGACGAATCGGTTGACCAGTTTCTCGCACAGGGCCCCGATTTCCTTCGGGTGGGCATCCGAAGCCAGCACAATCTGCTTGCCCGCCAAATCGATGCTGTTGAACGTATGCAGAAACTCTTCCTGCATCGCATTTTTGTTGGACAAAAAGTGGATATCATCGATAGCCAAAAGGTCCAGATTGCGGAAGCGGTTTCGAAAGGCGTCGAGTTTTCGTGTTTTCAGAGCCAGAACGTATTGATTAGCAAAGTCTTCCGCCGACAGATACAGCCATTTGGCATGCGGACGCCGGCGGGCGATTTCATTACAGATGCCCTGAAGCAGGTGCGTTTTGCCTACTCCATATCCGCCGTGATAAAATAGGGGATTGAACGGGCTTTTCTCCTGTTCAACAACCGTTTTGGCCGCATTGTAAGCCAGCTCATTTTTGGCCCCGACTACAAACGTATCCAGACTCATTTTCAGCGGTTCGGTGCGTTTGGCGGCAGATGCGCTCGATTTCGCCGCACCAGCGGAGCCGTTAGCGGTCCCATTGGGCTTGGCCGCAGGACTGAGCGTGCGGTCGGTGATGTACTGAATCGGACGTTTCTGATGCAGAACCGCCTCCATCGCCTTCTGCAGCGGCTTTTCAAAGTGGCTTTGAATCCACTGCGAGATAAACGGATTGGCCACGGCGATTTCCAGACACTCTTCCCGGAGCGTCATACGTGTGGCATTTCGAAACCAAATTTGATATTGCTGAGCACCAATCTGGCGAGCCAGATGGTCCTGAATCGCATTGATTTCTTCCGTGAAGACGGCCTCCATGGGTTTCTTCCCTTCTTTCTGTGTCAAAAGCAAAGTTGTGTTTTCGGTTCGGCCTATTCGATACGTTTTTTAAACAGCGGCTATGATAGACCCGTGTGGAATTCCGATGCAAATGGAATTTTAACAGTTTCTTTTCCACAGCGGACAGATATCGAAAAACAAATGAGTTGGAGAGAAAAAAAATTTCTTATAAACGGCTTATCCACACCGCAAATCGGTTTTGTGGATAACCGGTGGGAACTGAGTCTGACACGGGGAAAAAATCCGCCGTATCAATATTGATAAAACGAAAAAATCTGGTATAATGTTCGCTGTTGATAAAGGAGGACAAACAGGCAAAACAGGGCTTTCAACCGAAACATCCCGAGTTTTTTCAACACTCAGCTGTTGCTTGTCGTTGCTGAAACATCGATGAGATTGACACCCTTGAAGGAGAGCATGTATGATCCCCGCCTTTCCCGACAGCCCCGCAGAGCATTTTCTTCGGGAGCCGCTTGATTCGTTTCCGCTGAAATCTCCGCCGAAGACGCGTGCCGAATTGCAAGAGTTTCTGGAATCGCATCTGGGAATTCGCGTGCCGGCCGCATCGGTCTGTCCGGAGCACAGCAGCCCGATGGATTACCTTTGGCACAGCTGGCGCACGGATTTTCCCGCGCTGCGTCCGGCAGGGCAAATCAGCGGCGACTGCATCGTTTGGGCCAACCGCGGCGGAGGCAAAACACAGCTGGCGGCGATCGCAACGCTTTTGGAGGGACTTTTCAAAGAAGACTGCCGCACACGCATTGTCGCCGGCTCGCTGGACCAGGCCGGACGAATGTATGAATATCTGACCGATTTTGTCCAGAGCGCCTTTCCCGAACAACTTGATGGCCGACTGCTCCGGGAGCGGTGCCGATTCAAAAACGGCACACAGGTTCGGCTTCTGGCCCAATCGCAGCGGGCCCTTCGCGGTCACCACGTGCAGAAACTCCGCTGCGATGAGGTCGAGCTGTTTGACGAGGCGATTTTCAGCGCCGGAAAGTTTTGTGTAAAAAGCCGCGGCGCTCTTCAGGGGGCGATGGAGTGTCTCAGTACGATGCATCGTCCATGGGGGCTGATGCAGAAAATTCTGTCCGATGCCGCTGTTTCGGGCATTCCGATTTTCAAGTGGTGCCTCTGGGAGGTCATTCAGCGCTGCGGGCCCGAGCGAAGCTGCAGCCGATGCCCCCTCAACAGTGATTGTCAGGGCAGGGCGAGGCATTCCGACGGATTTCTGCTGATTGACGACTGCATTGCGCAGATGCGCCGCAGCAGCCGGGCGGCCTTTGAATCGGAGATGCTGTGCATCCGGCCCAATCTGGAGAATGCTGTCTTTGCAGATTTTGACCCGGCGGTGCATGTCCGTCCGTTCGACCTGGACGCCGCCCTGCCGCTGTATCGGGCGATTGATTTCGGCTATGTTCATCCGTTTGTGTGCCTGTGGATTCAGGTTGACCGGGCCGGGACTGTGCGCGTGGTTGATGAGTATGTCCAGTCCCGCCGGACGCTGGCCGCCCATGCGGAGGAAATCAAGCGCCGCACACCCGGCGGACAGCCCGTTCGCACCTTCTGCGACCCGGCGGGCAAACAGCCCAGCGACGAAAGCGGGCTTACACCGGTGGAGGTCCTCAAATCCTGCGGCATTCCGGTTCAGTCCTGTCCGAGCCGCATCGAAAACGGTCTGGAGCTGATTCGCCGGCACCTTCGGGCTGGGGACGGCACCAGCCGGCTTCTGATTGCTTCCCGGTGCATCCGCCTGATTGAGGCCATGCAGAGCTATCACTATCCGGAGCGTCCGGCCGGCGGCTGCACAGAGACCCCCGTCAAAGACGGCGTCTATGACCACCCCATCGATGCACTGCGGTACTTCTTTGTGAATTATTTCAAACCGAGCGGCAAGATTCGACAGGTCCGCTGGTAGCGGCCGGAAAGGAATGGAAGCGGTGTTTGCGGCCGGATACAATAAACTGCTTTCGAGGAGCTTCAGTTATGAATCGATTGACGGGATGTTTACGGATTGTCGCTGGACTGATTTTGACGGCGTGTGTTTTTGCCGCCGAGCCGTCAGAACAGCCGGCCCGGCGGGTGATGGCGTTTTACTATCCGTGGTACGGCACCCCCGACGGCCCGGGCGGGGCAGGCCGAGTCGTTCACTGGGGGCGCATCAATCCGGACAAACGGGATATTTCCGACAGCACACACTATCCGCGCGGCGGGGCCTATGATTCCCACTGTCCGCAGGTGATAGACCGGCACTGCCGACAGGCCCAGGACAGCGGCATCGATACGCTGATTGTCAGCTGGTGGGGAGCGGGTTCTTATGAAGACCGCGCGATGCCGCAAATCCTCGATGCCTGCCGGCGGTACGGCCTGACGGCGACGGTTTATTACGAAACAGTTCCCCCGCCGCAGACGCCGCAGTCGGCCTGCAGCGACATTCTCCGCAATGTGCTGCAAAAATATGCTTCGCATCCGGCCTGGCTCCGGCACAACGGCAAACCGGTCGTTTTTGTGTACGGCAGGGCCGTCGAGGAAATCGGGCTGCTCGGCTGGCATCAGGTCAAACAGCGGCTGGAAGCCGAGTTTCCGGGCGGGGCGGTTCTGATTGGCGACGGTTTTTCCTATGGGACGGCGGCGGTCTTTGACGGGCTTCACACCTACAATCCCGCCGGTGAGCTGGCCGGCAAAACATTGCCGCAGCTGCGAACCTGGTGTGCCCAAACCTATCCCCAATGGATTCAAACAGCCCGACAGCAGGGCCGAATCGCCGCCTTAACCGTTATTCCCGGATATGATGATACCAAGATTCGCACGCCGGGCCTGAAGGTGCCTCGCCTGGATGGCAAACTTTATGCTTTGCAATGGGAGGCGGCCGTCCGGGCGGCGCCCGACTGGATTCTGATTACCAGTTTTAATGAGTGGCACGAGGGCAGTGAAATAGAGCCGTCGGTCGAATACGGTGATGCCTATTTGAAACTCACCGTCTGCTTCAGCCACGAGTTTCGAGCGATGCTTCACGCCCCCAAAACGGTTGAACCGGTTTTGTCGGCGGATGTCCAGAAACAGCTGCAGGAGGCATTCACAAAACGGTCGGCTGCTGTGCTGCCGGAGCCGTCCTCGACGGCGTTTTGGCTTTTGCTGAAACAAAAAAGCGATTTGAAAATCCTGTCGTGGGAAGAGGTGGTCGGCGGGGACTTAACGAAGGAGCGTTATTCGATGGTGCTGTATGCCGGCGGCGAGACCTATCGCACAACAGTTTTTCAGGAGGGCGATGTCCGCCGTGCGCTGGAAGCCTATGTCAAATCCGGCGGCATTCTGGCGGTGCTGCCCGCGCAGCCCTGGCCGTTTTATTACAACGAACACGGACAGGTCGTAAACGATGCAGCCCGATACGGCCTCACACTCAATGGGGGCTGGGAGCAGCCGCCTGCCGACAAAGAATTGTTTTTCGAACCCTCGTCAGAGAGGAAGGTCCTTTCCCAACCTATTCCGTTTCCGGCCTCCGGAGACCGCCGCTGGCGTCCGTTTGTTCGCAGTCCGCATCACGTCGAATGCCGGCCGCTCCTTGTGCTCAAAGACCGGCAGGGCCATTCCTATGGGGACGGCCTGGTCCTTGCCAAAACCGCCGACGGCGGCACCATCGCCTACGGCTGGTTCGGTTTGCTCAACACCCCGCAGGCCGAGGTCGTCCTGGCGGAATTATTCCTGCAATTGTCGGAAAAATAAGTTTTTATCGGACACGGAGAAGGCGGCTGTTTTCGAACAGGATGGCAGGTTTTTTCTTGAAAAAATTGACGATAAATTGATAAAATAGGCAAAATTGCTTTGCTTTTTACAGAAAAACGTCGGGGTGAGGACGAAGAAGAAAGCCGCCGGCAGCACATTGATGGGGGCATTCCAAACGACCCTGCCTTGACAGAGTGTTCCCAAAAGTACTGCGTTTGAAAGGAGAATTGTTATGTTCGGCAGGACGTTTGCAAGAGGGCTGGCGGGGTGGATGTTAGTTTGGATGGCGGCGGCGACGGCGGGCGATTTGAATCCCTCGGCTCCGCCCACAAGCGGGACGATGAAGCCCCTGGACCAGATTGAGCCCCGCATTGCGGTTTGTGCGGCCAATACGCCGGGTGACAGCGCCTATACGTATATAATTTCCCAACCGGGCAGCTATTATCTGACGGACAATGTCATTGTGCCCACCAACAAAGGCGGCATTCGGGTGATGGCCGACCATGTGACACTCGATTTGATGGGTTTCCGGATTGAAAATACCTTTGTCGGCACAAAAGGGGCGGATGGAATCGCTCTGGCGGGGGGGACGAGAAAAAATATTGTTATTAAGAACGGAACCATCCGCGCCTTTCGTTGCGGAATTTCCAACAGCTCCCTCAATGACGCGGATGTTCAGATTCTGGGGATTGCCGTTTTCAGCAATGTCAATCACGGCATTTATCTGAATACCAGCACCACCGATACAACGACCGGCGGCGGAATCATTGTTCGAGACTGTATAGCGGAAAACAACGGCATGACCGGAATCTCTGTTGGCAACAGTGCAAAGGTGGAACGCTGCACGGCCAATCGGAATCAGACAGGGATTTCCACCGGCGAAGGCGGCATCATTCGCGGATGCAATACATCTTACAATACGCAGGTCGGCATTGCAGCCGGAGAAAATAATCTGATAGAAAACAATGTCAGCAGCCGCAACGGACAAAGCGGGATTACGACCAATTCGACCAGCACCATACGCGGCAACAGTGTTTACTACAACGGCGATTATGGGATTTTTGCCGGCTACGGCAGTGTTGTGACGGACAATACCGTCCGGTCGAATCAGAACCACGGGATTCGTGCCTATAGTGCGTGTGTTCTCAGCGGCAATACATGCTCCAACAATCAGGCCAGCGGCATCTTTGTCATCGTGGGTTCGACGGTTGTGAGGAATTCGGCCTATATGAATCAGCAGAACGGTATTTACGCCTCCGGATGTCTGGTGGATCAGAACACCTGCGTGAACAACAATCAAAGCGGCGGCAGCTACGTGAATCTCTATACCTCCGGCTGCACGGTCGGGACCAATCATGCCCCGTAGCCGTCGGGATTCAAAGGAGAAGAAACGATGAAAAACCGGTGGATGATCTGGCTGGTTGTGCTGGGGGCGTTTGGACGGGCGGAAAACATTGACCCCTACAACACGGGCTCCCAATACGGCTGGGCGGAGAACGCCGGCTGGCTCAATGCCGAGCCGGATGTCGGCGGCGGAATGCAGCTGGACGCCAATCAGGTCAGCGGCTGGGTCTGGGCGGAAAACATCGGCTGGATTAATCTGCACTGCGTCAATACCAACAACTGCCGCAATGTGCGGTTCGGCGTGGCCAATGACGGCGCCGGCAATCTTTCCGGCTTTGCCTGGGGAGAGAATGTCGGCTGGATCAACTTCGCTCCGACCTACGGCGGTGTGACGATTGATTCTCAGGGGCGGATGAGCGGCTGGGCCTGGGGCGAAAACATCGGCTGGATTCGATTTGACGGGACCCAAATCTGGTCCGTGCGGGTGTGTATCGTGACGCTCGATGATTTGGCCAATTTCGCCTCCGACTGGCTGGCGGTCGGCTCGCTGCCGGCAAATCTGGACCTGACGAATGCGGTGGACTTGGCGGACTTTGCCCTCTTTGCACAAAAATGGCTGACCTACTGCCCCGACGGCTGGCCGCTCAAATAAATCAGAACCACCTGATTTGCCCCATCCTTCTTCCCGCCAACTGATAACTGAAGCTCTGGGCGAGAAAAAATAGCCCCGGGCGATCAGCCCGGGGAAAGATGGGGATGGGATTTCCTGCTCTTTTTCCCCGCCCTGGCGGACGGGGCTATTCTTCAGCGTCCGGCGTCCAGTAACCAGCCGAAAAGCGGGGGCCAAAATCTCTTCTGTCAATTGGCGGAGAATCTCGGCGAGGAAAATAGCCCCGGGCGATCAGCCCGGGGAAAAAGAAGCGGCGTTGTTTTCTATATTTTTCTCTGATAGAAAGGTTTTTTCCGGTGTTAAAAAACCCGTCGGCTCGGGAAGCTTCCGGTCCGCCGGTGTGCAGGGCGGTTGCGAGGAAAATAGCCCCGGGCGATCAGCCCGGGGAAACCAGACGCGTCCTTTTTCCTGTTCTTCTCTTCCAAACGTCCATTTCAGAAAGAAAACAAAACGGGCCGGGATGGTTTCCGGCCCGTTCTGTCTGTGAGTATGCTGACGGTTTATCCGTTGAAGTCTTTGAAGTCGTCCTCGAGGGGGATGACTTGGCTGGGTTCGGGCTTATTCGCTGCGGGCGCCGTCTTGGGCTTGGCAGCGGCCTTGCCTTTCCCCTTGCCTTCGGCGATATGATGGAAGGTCTGGTCGGTCAGGGACAGCCGCGGGGGTTTTTTCGCAGATGCCGCCGGTGCGGAATGGGAGGAAAGGGTCTGCGTCTGTCCGCTGCTGCCGTCCACGAGGGCTACCAGCTGCTGGACGACGGTGTGCATCTGCTGGGCCTGAGCGGACAGTTCTTCGGCGGCGCTGGCAGACTCTTCGGCCGCGGCCGCATTCTGCTGCGTAACCTTATCCATCTGGGATACGGCCGTATTAATCTGCTCAATGCCCTGGGCCTGTTCGGTGCTGGCGGCGGCGATTTCGGCGACCAGGTCGGTGGTTTTTCCGACGTGGGCGACGATTTCCTCCAGTTTTTTGCTGACCTCGGTGGAGATTTCGACGCCGTTTTTGGCATTTTTGACGGAACCTTCAATGAGGGCGGCGGTATTTTTGGCCGCTTCCGCGGACCGCATGGCCAGGTTTCGTACTTCTTCGGCGACGACGGCGAATCCCTTTCCGGCCTCCCCGGCTCGTGCGGCCTCGACGGCGGCGTTAAGGGCCAGCAGGTTGGTCTGGAAGGCGATTTCGTCGATGACCTTGATGATTTTGGAGGTCTCATCGGCGCTCTTTTGGATGTCGTTGATGGCCAGGGTCATCCGTTTCATGGCCTCGGCGCCGTCGTGAGCGGCGGATTTGGCCTGAGCGGCGAGGGTGTTGGCCTGCTGGGCGTTGTCGGCGTTCTGCTTGGTCATGGAGGACATTTCCTCCAGAGAGGAGGAGGTTTCCTGGAGTCCGGCGGCTTGTTCAGTTGCACCTTGGGCCAGCGATTGTGAAGCACTGGACACCTGTCCGGAGGCACTGTGAATCTGTTCAGATGCCTCATGGAGTGAATCAATAACCCGCTTGAGCGGTTTGAGGATGGAGCGGCTGATGCCCAGAGCCAAAATGCTGACGGTTAAGCCCGCCGCAATGCTGACAGCCAGGAAAACCGCAATGGTTCTTTGGGCTGCTTTCTGGATGGCGGCAGCGGTTTGAATCGTCTCTTCTTTTTTCGCATTAACCAGCTGCCGTTTGGCGTCAGCCGTTTGTTTTTTGGCTTCTACGGCCTTCATCGTGGCGGCAATTTCTTGTTCGAGGGCCTGCTGGAGTTTGTCAATTTTGTCCCGCATGGCGTCAAAGGCCTGGGCCGCACTGCCGCCGTTGCTCGATTTGCGGGCCCAAACCAGCTTTTCCGCCGAAGCCGACTGCTCAAGAACCCTGCGGGTTTTGCCCTTCCAGTTTTCAAATTCCGCCAGAAATTCCTTATAAAGCTGACGGGTTTGGTCGGTTTGGAAACAGACAGAGGCCTTTTCCATCCGAGCGGCGGCCTGGTCGATATTTTCCGTATGCACCGCTTCCACAGCTTTCAGTTCGTCCGTGTCAGATGCAGCCAGAGCCATCTTTTCCGCAACAAGGGCCTGATGCACATCTCGGTCCGCCTCGAGCATCAGGGCGATGCCGTCCTGCATCTGCTGAAGCTGCTGAATGTCTGTGTTGATCAGCGGAAGGAAGGTCTCTTCAATCAGCGGATTGATTTCCTTGTCAATCAGAGCCGTAAAGGCCTGATTGACGCTCTGGTCAAACTGCTGTGTTGTCCGGCGAAGTGCCTGCCAGGTAATCAGCGACAGCACAGCCAGAACCGCCAGCGGAACAATCGCCAGCACGCCGATTTTTCTTTGGATCACCATAAACGGTTCCCTTTCTGTCTGCGAGAGTTGGTAGCAGGTTCAGCATCCCGATTACAGTTTGTCCACTTTCACGCCCCAGCACACAGCCCCGATCACGTTGCCTTCCGGGTCTATAATCGGCAGAGAAACCTTCTGGTCCACACTGTCGGTGGATTTGTCGTATTTGCGTTTCTCAATAATCAGGCCGCCTTTGCCTTCATTAAAGGACTTTTGCCACTTCGGCTCGTCACCCTGCCAGTAGTCGGAGGTCATCACATTTTGCCCGACATTGGCGCCCTGATTGTCCATCACAAAGCATTCGCCGATCAGATTGGGCAGGACTTCCTTAACCAGCCGCTTGATTTCCGCCGCACAGGCATTGCCCAGTTTTTCCTTGTGAATCGGCAGTTCTTCCTCGGCCTTCTGCCACTGCTCATCAATCTTCTTGATTTCATCCAGCGAAACGCCCTTGGCGTTCTGGGCCGCTGTTTCCTTGACAAATACCGGATTGGTGCACAGCGGAAGCAGCTTTTCCGTGATGAATTTCTGCAGTTTGGCGTGCGATTCCGTCAGCTGCTTTTTTTCATCGTCCGTTTTGGCTTCGGACAAATCCGGTGCTGCTTCTGAAGCGGCCTTGGTCAACTGCTCCAGAAGAGCCGTCACCTTCGGATTGACTTTCGGTTCTTCATCGGCGGCCAAAAGAATCCCTGTCAGGACAGCAAAAGCAACCCACACAAGCGCATGTTTTGTTTTCATAGGCGGTCTCCATTAAAAAAGTTGAACGGTTTTGTTTACAGCCAATCAGGATGTGAATCGGAGAAGTAAACGACTCTGTTTGATTCCATAAAAGAACAGCGGCGGCTCCTCGGGATATTTTCGGATAGACCCGCCGGAAAACATTGATAGATTCGACGAACCCTATAAAAGGGTTTAGTAAAATTTTTCTTTCCGCCCTTTCAGTTATTCATTCGGTTAAAACACAAATACGGCTGTTCTCCTCTGGAGGATTATCAGACTTTTTGTTTGTATAGCCTTTTCACAATATTTCGTTTTGGGGAGAGTTTCTTTTTTATGAGACTTTCTTCAGAGAACGAAAACCCCCGGCGGGGCAAGAAGGTTCTGATTTGCCGGCGTGTTGGGCGGCTGCAAGGAGAATAGCCCCGGGCGATAAGCCCGGGGAAACGAGAAGTATTCTTTCTCTTTTTTTTTCAGGGAGGTTCAGAGATTTCCGTTGTGCGAAAAAAAACCCCGGCGGGTTGGGATTGTTGCCGACTCGCTGAGATGTTGGGCGGTTGCGAGGAAATAGCCCCGGGCGATAAGCCCGGGGAAACGAGACCTTTTTCCTGTTCTTCTCTTCAAAACTTCCATTTCAGAAAGAAAACAAAACGGGCCGGGATGGTTTCCGGCCCGGTCTGTCTGTGAGTATGCTGACGGCTTATCCGTTAAAGTCTTTGAAGTCGTCCTCGAGGGGGATGACTTGGCTGGGTTCGGGCTTGGCAGCCGATGGAGCCGTCTTGGGCTTGGCCGTGTTCGTGGTCTTGCTTTTTCCCTTGCCTTCGGCGATGTGATGGAAGGTCTGATCGGTTAAGGACAGCCGCGGGGTCTTTTTCGCGGATGCCGCCGATGCGGAATGCGAGGAGAGGGGCTGCGTTTGTTGTCCGCTGCTGCCGTCCACGAGGGCCACCAGCTGCTGGACGACGGTGTGCATCTGCTGGGCCTGAGCGGACAGTTCCTCGGCAGCGCTGGCGGATTCTTCCGCCGCGGCGGCATTCTGCTGGGTGACCTTGTCCATCTGGGATACGGCGGTGTTAATCTGCTCAATGCCCTGGGCCTGTTCGGTGCTGGCGGCGGCGATTTCGGCGACCAGGTCGGTGGTTTTGCCGACATGGGCGACGATTTCCTCCAGTTTTTTGCTGACTTCGGAGGAGATTTCGACGCCGTTTTTGGCGTTTTTGACGGAACCTTCGATGAGGGCGGCCGTGTTTTTGGCGGCTTCGGCAGACCGCATGGCCAGATTTCGGACCTCTTCGGCGACGACGGCGAATCCCTTGCCGGCCTCGCCGGCCCGTGCGGCCTCGACGGCGGCGTTGAGGGCCAGGAGGTTGGTCTGGAAGGCGATTTCGTCGATGACCTTGATGATTTTGGAGGTTTCATCGGCGCTCTTTTGGATGTCGTTGATGGCCTCGGTCATCCGCTTCATGGCCTCGGCGCCGTCGTGGGCGGCGGATTTGGCCTGAGCGGCCAGGGTGTTGGCCTGCTGGGCGTTGTCGGCGTTCTGTTTGGTCATGGAGGACATTTCTTCCAGACTGGAGGAGGTTTCCTGGAGCCCGGCGGCCTGTTCGGTAGCGCCTTCGGCGAGGGACTGGGAGGCGGACGAGACCTGTCCGGAGGCACTGGAGACCTGCTCGGCACCGGTGGTCAGGTCGGCAATAATCTGATGAATCGGCTTGGTGATGCTTCGAGTGATGACATAGGCCAGGACGATGCCGATGACAATGCTGCCGGCGGAGGCCAGCAGAAGCGTCAGGTTGACCAGATTGGCTGTGGATTTCAGGTCGTTCTGCAGGTGCTCATCCAGCTCGTTCATCAATTGAACGATGTTGCTGGCGGTGGCGACCATTTGGGAGTAGACCTTGCGCTGGTCCAGAAGGCTTTGATAAAACTGTTCACCGGCACGGGCGTATTGATTGACGGCCTCGTTCATTTTGGAGGCATAGGCCTGCAGTTTGGGCTCTGAAGCGGTTTTTTGGGCCCATTCAGCAAGGCCGTCTCGCAGCGTTTGCAGCTGCTTCTGGAAATTGTCCCATTCTTTGTCGGTCTCATTGGCAATCAGATACACGCCGCTGACCCGCAGCAGCAGGAAGTTCTGAACGATATTTTCATTCAGCAGCTTGTCAAACTCGGCCCAGTATGCGGCCTGTTGAGTGTTGTTTTCCTGAACGGCCTTTTGGAATTCAGGGTCAATGACGTTCCGCATGGCTTCGTCGAGGCTGCTGGTAATGTCCGCACCGGTAGTTCGCCAAATTCCGACGGCCTCATCTTTTTTCTTCTGAGCGGCGATACCCTGTTCAAACAGGGAGCGGTAGTCCGCGCTGGCGGAAAGCATTTTGGACACGATTTGCCGGTCCTGCTGGGTCAGATGGGTATTTTCTGACAATCCTTTTAATTCGGCGACCAGCAGGTTGTATGATTCCCCCCATTTTTCGGCGGCATTTTTGTTGTCGGAGCCGATGGCGGCGAATTTATGAATCATAAAATCCCGCCGCAGGGTGGCACACTGATTCAGGTGTCCAACGGCCTGCTGGCCCTTGAATAGAAGGTTAGAAAACGTCTTAATTTCAGTTATTCCCCGCCAGCTGATCAGCCCCAGCAGGGCGGTAATCACAACCAGACAGCCAAATCCCAAAAACAGCTTCGTGGACAGTTTCATGTTCTTGACCATTCGCAGACTCCTCAGAAAAAAAGGAACTAAATCGATTCCTCAGCACTCTGCTGAACGACAGAATCGATTTCAAGCAGCAGTTTGACTGAATCGTTTGTCTTGGCAATCCCACGGAGGAAGGAGGTATCGATGGTGCTGCCGAGGGATGGTGCCGGCTCAATTTGTTCGGCCTCAATGTCCAGAACCTCTGAAACCCGGTCCACAATCAGACCGGTCAGGACTGCCCCTTCTGCTGTCTGCGTTTCGATGATGACAATACAGGTTTGGTCTGTAATCTCCTTCTCAGGCATTCCGAATTTCAGACGCAGGTCGATTATCGGAATGACCTGACCTCGCAGGTTCAATACGCCTTTCAGGTAAACCGGCGATTTCGGTACCGGAGTAACGGGGACGTAGCCGATAATCTCGCGGATTTGAAGAATATCGACCCCAAATTCTTCCTCTCCAATGGCAAAAGTTAAGTATTTGCCTTCAGAGGCGAGATTGTTTTCGGAGTGTGAACGTATAACAGATGTGGTTTTTGCTGAGACTGCCATTCTTCAGCTCCTAAATTTTTAGGATTTTTTCCCCTAAGTATCTTGGGAATATTTCTGAGAAGGGGTTCGGAGTTTTTAGGGTTAGGCTTAAGAAAAAAATGTACTTTTTCGAAAAAAACAGTCCAAAAGTGCAACAGGACCGGGCGTTTTTTTTCAGAAATTTTCTTTTTTTGATAAATTATTGATTTTTTCGGACTTGTCTGAGGTCCTGCCGTCCGTTTCATCCCCGTTTTTCGTTTCATTTGTGCAACAGTGCGCCAAGGGTAGAGAGACAAAAAGAAGAGAACAAGCAAAACGGAGACAAGCGATGGCGTTTGATTTGACGATTTTTCAGGATTCCGCACTGAAGGAGCCCTTTCTTGACTGGCTTATTCAATCCCATTGGCCCGCCTGGTTTGCCCGCTTTCATCGCCTCTGGGAATATTATCAGAACCGCTTGATCGGTCCGGTTTCGTTTGAAGATGCCGACGGCCGCTGTGCAGAATCCGCCCGCCCCTATATTCAGGCGCAGGAAATGGGCCTGCCTCCGCGAATCACCGGACGTCTGTATGATTCCCCTGACGGTATCAATGCGGGCAGGGTTGTCCGCGACATCCGCCGCAAGGAGGTCGTGATTGAAAATGACATCGCCTGGCGCATCAGTGCGATGGTGGATTTTCTCTTCGGCAAAGGCGTTTCATTCGTCAGCAGGGCCCCCAGTGCTTCTCGTCGCAGAGCCATTCAGACGCTTCTTGAAGCTGTGTTCGAGGCCAACGGGGGCCCTGCATTCTTCCAGGACCTGGCGGTGCTCGGGGCGGTCTATGGGTTTGTCGACTGCATCATTCGTCCCGGCGCTCGGCTGAACGCACATCTTCAGGCCGCCACCCCCGGCCGTTCCGTTCAGACTCCCGATGCATCCGTATCCCTTCCGCGCATCCGCACCTTCGCTTCCGAGATTGCCCTGGACCTGGTCGAAGCCCCCCGAGCCCTGCCGGTCCTGGAAGAAGACGACTGCCGAACTATTCGTTATTACATTCAGCATTTTCTTCAGGAGCAAAACGAACCGGAGCAGCCGCCGGCGCTTCTGGAGCGGTTTTTCCGAAGGCGTTCGATTCCTGCCGGCCGCCGCAAAACCGCTATCACAGAAATCATCGGCCCTCGCTGCTTCCAGCGCTATGAAGATTTTCAGTGCGTCGCCGAAGGCCCCAATCCGCTCGGCTATCTCCCCGTGGTGCATATTCAGAATCTTTCACAGCCCTATGCCTACGAGGGCATCAGCGACGTTGAGCAGCTCATCGGCCTGCAGGATGAACTGAATACGCGCCTGTCCGACCGGGCCAATCGGCTCACGATGCAGGCCTTTCGGATGTATCTGGCCAAGGGTATCGAGGGCGTCGGTGAAAAGCCCGTCTCGCCAGGCCGGATGTGGTGTACGGACAACGAGAACGCCTCCATTCAGGAATTCGGCGGCGACGACAACTGCCCCAGCGAAAACCTGCACATCCTCGATATCCGCGATGCGATGGACAAAATCAGCGGCGTAACCCCCGTCGTCGCCGGTGTGCTCAAGAACAAAATCGGCCATCTGACCTCCGGTGTGGCCCTGAAGATGACCTTTATGGGGATGCTCACCCGCAACAGCCGCAAGCAGTACACCTACGGACAGGGGCTTCGGCGGATGGCCGAAATCATTTTGGATATCTTTGACCGAGCGGGCGTCTTTCCGACCTCGCCCGAAGAGCGGCAGCTGGACGTGCGCTTTCCCAATCCGCTGCCGGAAGAGCCCGCCGAACAGCTCAAAGAAGCCCAGCTCAAAAAAGACCTCGGCGTGCCCGCAGCGGACATTCTCAAAGAACTGGGATACGAACCGGCGGACTTCGAGCCGACGGCGGAATAATTGCGCAGCAGACAAAACAAGGAAATATTGATCGGAAAGGAGCGAGTTTATGACGCACTCAAACGATGAACCCCGACAGGAACAGACAACCCCCTCCGGTGCGGAAGCGATTCCGGAGGCCGTCCTGATTCGCCGGCAGGTCCAGGCCGCCGAAAAGGAACTGGCTCAAATCAGGGCCGAACGCGACCGGCTGGATGCAGAGAATCACACACTCCGCAAAACGCTGGACCGGATTCAGACGGACCGGCAGCTCGATGAGGCAGTCCGGGCCGCCGGGGCAATCGACGGCGAAACCGTCTGTCTGCTGATTCGTCAGCAGCTGGCGGAAAATGACAAGGCCGACATTCCGGCCCTGCTGGAGCGGCTCCGGCGGGAAAAGAGCTGGCTGTTTGAGACAGACGGTTCGGCTCGACCGAAGCGCTCCGCCGGACAGCGTGTCCTGCCCGACCGCACGGCCGCTCTTCAGCAGGCCGCCGGAAAGGCCGAACGAACCGGACGGCTCAACGATGTGCAGGAGTATCTGCGCATCCGAAGGCAATTTGCCTGAGAGACTGAAATCCCCCGTATTCAAGACCCAATCATTTTGATTTCGAAGTTCGCGTTTTGAAATTCGTTTTTTCAAAGAAAGGAGTTTGATTATGCCGTTTACCGGAAAAGCAACCTACAGCGCCGGCCCCGCTCTGCCCGAACTGGCGGAGGACGTATCGGATTTGGTCGGGATTATTTCCCCCTATGAAACGCCGCTGCTGGACGCCCTCGGCGACCCGGCCCGCAGCGCCGCCAGCACCCGCCACGAATGGCTCGAAGATGCGCTGCTGCCCAACAAGGATTCCATCAGCGATTCGTCGCTGCTGGACCCGCTGAACGAGACCCAGTTTGATGTGAGCGACGGCGGGCGGTTTCGAGCAGGCGATCAGATTCAGATGGAGGGCAAACAGGAACTGATGCTCGTTACGCAGGTGTCCGGCAATACACTCACCGTCATCCGGGGATATGCCGGCACGCCGCGCTCGGCCCTGGTGAACGGGCAGACGGTCAATATTCTCGGCAACGCCGCGCTCGAAGGGGACGAACGCCCCCAGGCCCGTTTTACCTGCCGGCAGCGGCAAAGTAACTGGACGCAGATTTTTACCCAGTCCGTCGAAGTCAGCGGCACGGACCTGGCCGCCAGTCCCATCGGGCTGGCCGATGAGATGGATTATCAGAAACAGATGCGGCTTCGCGAACTGCTGCGCGACCTCGAAAACACCGTCATCAACGGCGGCCAGCCCGCCTCAACCCCCCAGGGCAGCCAAACCGTCCGCCGAACCCTGCGCGGCATCATCCAGCACCTGCAGACCCACGTCTATTCCGTCGGCGCACAGGGCTTTCCGCAGGGCAATGACCTGGATGAACCGAAAATCAATTATGTTCTTCGCAAAATCTGGGAAACCAGCTCTTCGACCGTCGATTTGATTGTCGTCAACGGTTTTCAGAAGCGAAAAATCAACGGCTTTCTGACGGGACTGCGTTCCTTCGGGCCGGCAGATACCGCCTACCGCGATCAGGTGAGTTTCTATGAAAGCGATTTCGGTCTGTGCCGAATTGTGACGACCCGATGGGTGCCGCAGGATGCCGTTCTGCTGCTGGATTCCAGCCGCATCAGCGTTCTGCCCCTGGCCGGACGAAGCTTCCATTACAAGCCGCTGGCCAGCCGCGGCGATTATGAATGCGGCCAGCTCATCGGCGAGTACACCCTCGAACTGAAGAACGAGGCCGCCCACGGTCTGATTCGCGGGCTGACCTGTCAGTAAACATCGGGCGGGTTCTGCGGCAGGGCACCGCGAACGGCACCAGGAGGTCCGCAGAATCCGCCTCTTTTCCGAAATCCTAATTTCTAAATTCGAAATCCGAAAAAAAGAAAGATGATGCGGGCTTATGAAAGTTGCCTTCTCCAGCGATGCGGATTTGTTTTGCTATGAACCGATGATATTCAAAGGCACGACGTTTGCGGGCCAGACGCTCGCCCGCGGCCAGAACGGACAGGTCTCCGGCACCGCTTTTCTGGCCGCCGGTGAAAATTTCCCCGCCAAACAGGTGCAGGCGGGGCATCTGATTTATCTGTCGGACGGCGTCGGCAGTCTCGACGGGCTTTACGAAATCGTGCGAGTGGACGGCGCCTCGCAGCTGACCCTTTCCGTCTTTCGGGCTGATCCGGAAAGCGAGCCGATTCCCGCCGGGACCGGCACGTCGCTGTTTTACCGCATCGGCACGTTTGATGCCCAGGCCGCCGAAGCCGCCCGTCTGCTGATGGAAGCCCTTCCGATTGCTCCCGGCCGGCCCGATGCGGCCTTTCGCCTCGAGGATTTGCTCAGCACGGAACCCTTGCGCATCCTGTCCGTTCGGATGGTTCTGGCGATGGTCTTTGCCTCGCTGGTGCAGAACAAAGAGACCGAGGCGCTCTATCGAAGCAAGCAGCAGTATTATGAACAGGCCGCCGAACTGATTCGCCGCCGGACAATTGTACGGTTTCTTTCAGAAGACGGCACAATCATCGAAAAACCGCTGACTCCGCTGTCGCCGAAAATGTCTCGGAAATAACGGGGCAGAAAGGAATGCACCGATGGAAGCACAGCACTGGCACCTGGATCGAAAAATCAATCTGTCTGTTCTGATTCAGCTCCTGACGCTGGCGGGGCTGATTGTCGGCACCTGGGTCAATCTCCAGCGGCAGTTGGACCGTGTGGCCTATGATGTCAAACTGCTGCTGAACAATCAGGAGCGGTTTACAGGCCGGCTCGATGCCCTGCAGGAAAAGGTCCTTTCGCAGGAATACCGCCTGCGGGCCGTCGAGTCCGCAAAGTCTTCCTCTTCATTTTGAGGCGGGGCTGTGTCCCTGGGTCGGCTGGGAAGATGCTCCAAATCCGGCGGGGGTTTGATACCGGGCCTTTCGCTGGGCCGCTTTCTTTTGCTTTTTGGCATCCCAAATCAGATAGCCGATCCCCCCTCCAATCAGGACGATGCCGACGAGGGCAAACAGCACTGTTAAAAGAATCAGTGTTCCGGTTCTCATCGATGAATCCTTCGAATCCATTTAACAGAATAGGAAAAAAGACAGGGAAAATCAAGAAAAAAAAGGAGGCGACTATGAACAGGTTCAACGTGATTTTGACGCTTTTGATTCTCGCCGGCGGCTGTGAGGGATTTCGCAGGCCCGCTACGCAGGCCCAAAAACAAAACGCCTGGCTCCACCTGCGGACGACCCAGCTGGCCGCCGAACAGGCCGTCTCGGAACAAACTTCTGCACTGCTGCAGGACCTGACGGCTTTGTCTTATCAGCAGAGTTGTGCCTTTGCGGCCGATTACGGTCTGCCGCAGGAAATGGGGCCTGCGCTGACGGCACAGGAGCTTCTGGCTGCCGCAGGACCCATGGCAGCCCGGGCACAAGCCGACAGCTCCACCGCCGAGCTGGAGCCGTGGTCGATGGCGGATGGGCTGCTGGATTTGGGCCTGGCGTTGGCGGGCCTGCTGGGCGGGGCGTGGGGACTGAAAGCCGCTGCCTTTTTCCGGCAGGCGCGGGAAAAATCCGATGCCCTCAAGGAAATCGTCCGCAATAACGAACTCTTCAAAACCCTCTATCCGGATGCAGTCCCGTCGTTCAAGCAGGCCCAGTCCGCCCAAAGTCCCTCCACACGCCGGCTGGTGGCCGAGCTGAAGACCCCCGTACAATAACACCGAAGCGGCTCAATAATCGTAGGTTTTGCCTTGCACAATCAGACGAATCAGGGCGGCGTTTCCATACTTGTCCACGCGAATCTGAGCCAGCGCCCGTTCGCGACCGCTCCGCAGGGCCCTTTCCAGCTCGTCTCGGTCCTTTTCCGGAATGTAAAAGTTTTCAATGCCGTACTCGATTTGGTCCCTGATGACAGTGCCTTTGACGGCAATTTGCTCCGGAGAAAGATTGTTCGGAAGCGTTCGCGACAGCGATTCGAGCGACCAGATGTCTTCCGGGCCTTTTTTCAGCACGGCATACACCGTTGTGGAGGGCTTCTTCGAAGAAGACACGGCGGACAATTGCTCTTCGGAAACCTGTGAAATCTCATAGCGCAGCACAACGTGGTAGCCGCTCAAAAAATCATACGGATCGACCGGTGCTGTTCGAATGGTAATCAGTGTTCCGGTCAGTCGGACGTAAATTTGCCGGGCAGGGACAGCGGCCAGAATCACCAGTTGAAGCCCGACCGCCAGTGCAAAGGAAACGGTTTGTTTAGCCATGAGCGGACCTCCTCTTTCGCAGATAGCGTTCAAAGAGCACAGCGCCGGCAATCAGGGCGATGCCGCAGCCGGCAAACACCGCCGCCTTCAGCAGCAGTTCGGTTTCATACTCGAGCGTGCGGGCCAGGATGTAGGCGGCGGCCGCCAGAACCGAGGCCCAAAAGATCCGACGGTCCTCCAGCACCAGACTGCTGTAAAAAAGGGCCCCCGTCATCAAAAGGAAAAGCAGGTTGGCCGCAACCAGCACAATATCGAGGGTGCTTATCTGCGGCAGCAGGGCTGTTGCAGCAAAGGCCGCCGCCGACAGCACCAGAAAAAACACCGGCAGCCGGTTTTTCAGAACAGGCCCGGAATATACCGCAAGTCCGACAGCAGCCGCGGAGAATATCCCGACGGAAATCAGCAGGGGAACCTGACCGGACAATTCATTCTTTCCGATGGCTTCTGTAACCATATCTCTGGCGTAGTCAAGAAACGAGGTCAAGAAAACTGCCAAAAGACTCCAGAAAAGCCCGACGGTCCAGCAGGGCACAGACACAAACCGTCCGCGGGGACTTTTCCACCCCGCCAGACCCCAGCAAAAAAACACCAATCCGAGCAGTGAGGCCGCCGCCGCAAAGGCATATTCGGAATGGCTGTATCTGAGAAAACTCTGAATCGACATCGGCCAGAAAAAACTGCTCACCAGAAGCGTGCCCCACAGCACCCATTGCGACCGGAGATAATAAACCAGCGGAACAAAAAGAATCAGAACCCATGGCACAAACCAGTTGAACAGAGGGGAAGCATCACGAGTCAACAGATTTCCAAATCCGAAAACGGCCGTCGTAATCAGTCCCAGCACGGCATTGGGAACGCTTCGAACCGCCCAGGCAACGGCGACGGCACCGAGCGTCCAGGCCGCAAAGCCGTTGTAAGGGTCGCTTTGCACGTGAAAAATCTGGGCGACCAGGCCGATATTGGCCCCGAAAATCAGCGTTCCCAGCAGCACAAGGGTATGGCCCAGATTGGGCCAGCGCCCGCTGACCTTCCAGAGCAGAAACCCGCTGATGTGGGCGGCCAGCATCGCCCCTAAAATCAACGTCAGTTTCAGTTCACGGCTCAGATAGGTCCAGTGAGCCGCCACAAAACTGATAATCCCGATGCCGACCAGTGTGGCTCCGATGATATAAATCGTTGTAAGCAGGGCCCGGGTGCCTTCCGATGCCAGCGAGTCCAACTGATAGTGTTGACGAAAAGCCGCCGCCTGCTCAGCGGACAGCAGCCCCTCCGCCTCCAGGATGGGCAGTTCGGTTTTCAGCCGCTTTCGAAACCAGACCGACGGAAGTTTGACGCTCATAAAAGGCCTCCATTTCCGGCTCTTTTGGACAAGCAGCCGGCGGTTATTTTAACACGAGTTGTTTCATCAGGATAAGAAAAAAACCGCTCGGATTTGTCTGTTGACAGGGGCTTCTGAAGGGCATAAGATACGCTTATGATGGAACGTACCGCCTGTTCGAAGGCGGGTCTCGGTGGAAATCCTTACGTTTTGGGAGATGTCGAATGAATCCTGCCATTTTTAAGGCCTATGACATTCGCGGAATCTATCCGGACCAGCTGGATGAGGAAGCCGCCTGGAAAATCGGGCATGCCACGGCCCAGTTCCTCCGCTCGATGCTGCGGGGCTATGAGCGGGGTCTGGCCAACGCCCAGAGCATCTGCGTCGGCTATGATATGCGCACGCACAGCCCGGCCCTGGCCAAGGCCCTGATTGAAGGGATGAATGCCGCCCGCACGAATGTCATTGACATCGGGATGATTGACACCCCGCAGATGTATTTTGCCATCAATCATCTGGGCACCTGCGGCGGCGTCCAGGTGACCGCCTCGCACAATCCGGCCAAGTACAACGGCTTTAAGATTTCCGGCCAGCAGGCCAAACCCATCGGAGCCGATACAGGCCTGAAAGATATTAAGCACATTGCTACGGCTCTGCTGCACACCCTCGGCCGGCCCGACGGTTCCGTGGAACGGTGCGACCTGACCCGCGAGTACAAGCATCATGTACTGAAGTTTCTGGAGCCCAGCCGCCGTTCGCTTCGGGTGGTGGTGGATGCCTCCAACGGAATGGCCGGCAAGATGGTGCCTGCTATCTTCGGCGATGTGGACAATCTCGAACTGATCGGCATCAATCTCAAGCACGATGGCACGTTTGTTCACGACCCCAACCCGCTTGTGGAAGCCAACCTGAACCAGCTGCGTCAGGTTGTCCGGGACAAGCACGCGGATGTCGGGGTGTGCTTCGACGGCGATGCCGACCGGCTGATGGTGGTTGATGAGCAGGGCCGCACCATCGGCTGCGACCTGCTGACAGCCCTGATGGTGCCGTATTTCCTGGCCAAAAATCCCGGCTCGGCCATCGTTTATGACCTCCGCAGCAGCCATGTCGTGCCCGAAGAGATTATCAAACACGGCGGCACGCCCCGGCGCGAACGGGTCGGCCATGCCTTTATGAAGAAAACCCTCCGCGACAGCCACGCCTGCTTCGGCGGCGAACTGAGCGGCCATTTCTATTACCGCGACAATTTCTATGCCGACTCCGGCATGATTACGCTGGTGCATCTGCTCAATATTCTCGGTACCTCCACCAAGTCGATGAGCGAGCTGATTGCCCCGCTTCGCCGGTATGCCTCCAGCGGCGAGTTGAACTTTGAGGTGGAAAACAAAGAAGCCGTGATGAAGGAGCTGGCCCGCAAATACAGCCAGGGGCAGGTCGATGACCTCGACGGCATCACCGTGCAGTTTAAGGACTGGTGGTTCAACGTCCGCCCGAGCAATACCGAGCCGCTCCTGCGGCTGAATGTCGAGGCCAAAACGCCTGAACTGCTCGAGGAGAAACTGGCGGAACTGAAGGAGTTTCTGGGCCAGCCGGTCGCTCATTAATGCGAAACAGGGCGGCACTGCCGGGGAAGGGTATGGCTGTTTACGAAGACCTCAAAGGCAAGCGCGTTTTGGTGACTGGGTCAGCAGCGGCATCGGTCAGGCCGCCGCAGTCGCCTTTGCCCGCCAGGGCTGTTTCGTCGGCGTCCATTATTTCCAAACCCGTTCCGGCGGCCAGGAAACGCTTCAGCAGGTCAAAGCCGTTTCCGACGGCTGTCTGCTTTGCGCGGATATGCGGGATGAAAAGCAGGTCCAGCGGCTTGTTGGCGATTTTGTCAATGCAGCCGGGGGACTGGATATTCTGATTAACAACGCCGGCACGATGCTGGCCCGCCGCTCCATTGAAGAGATGACACTGGAGTTTTATGAGGATGTCTTTGCAACCAACTGCCGCAGCGTCTTTCTGGCAACACGGTTTGCCCTGGAGCATCTGAAGAAAACCCGCGGCTCTATTGTGAATGTCGGCTCGGTGGCGGGCCATCACGGCGGGGGAGGCGGCTCCGGCATCTACGCCGCCGCCAAGTCCGCGGTGCATATGATGACCATTGCGATGGCACGCGAATTCGCCCCCTACGGCATCCGGGTCAATACCGTCGTGCCGGGCCTGATTGAAACCCGCTTCCACGAGCGATTTTCCACACCCGAACGCAAACAGAAGGTTGCCCAGGAAACCCCCCTCGGACGCAACGGCACCGCCGAAGACGTCGCCAAAGTGATGCTTTTTTTGGCCAGCCGGGAGGCGGACTTCATTACTGGTGAATACATTGCCGTCAACGGCGGCCTCTACATGCGCGCCTGATTTTTTGAAAAAATTTTTCGGTGAATTTCCGATAAAATCCGGTCGGATGGGGCAAAATCTTGATGTCTTCTCTATTTTAACGCCTCTTGGCTTGTAAAGAGATTATCCATTTTATACACTGATGCGTACCCTAAAAGGGGTCGATAGACCCCCGTTTACACACAGGCCGCGGGGCGACCCCCTCGCGGCCCTTTTTACAAGACCCAAGAAGTCTTTATTTCCCCTTTCGAAACGGCATCAGCATCCGCAGCCATTCGGCTTTCCATCGGGTCTTTTCCGCCGGAAAAACCCCTTTTTCCACATCCCCGACCTCTTCAATCGAATAAAAGGCCTGCGGATTAAACTGACGAATCAACCGCTGCACATCCTCAATGTGGGCCCGCTTGACTACCGTAAAAATCACCTGCACCTTGCCCTGGGCCCCCCGGCCGTCCAAAACCGTCACACCGAATTGGTGCTGTTTGAGGGAATCCACCAGCGGGCCGGCGTCTTTCTGAGTGATAATCCGGATGAGCACCTTGCCCAGCGACAGCCGGTCCACAAGCATCATTCCGATAAAATTTCCCGCCGCAAATCCGGCGGCATAGGCAATATAGCAGAGCGGATTGGCCAGATGCTGCATAATCTGACCAATGACAATCAGCCAGATAAGCACTTCAAAAAAGCCCGCCAGCGGGGCCAGAATCTTCATTCCTCGTGCAACAAAAATCAGACGAATCGTCCCAATCGTCACGTCCGCTATGCGGGCAATGAAAATCAGAAACGGAAGCACAATCCAGGCAAACCAGAACGAATTCATCCAGCTTTCGGTCATTTTGGTTCTTCAGGAACAGTTAAAGCCACTTGTTTTTCTTAAAGAAATACAGCATTCCCAAAAAAATCAGCCCCATTGCGGCCAGCACAGCCGGATACCCCCAGCGCCACTGAAGTTCCGGCATATATTCAAAGTTCATTCCATAAATGCTGGCGATGAAGGACAGGGGAATAAAAATGGTGGTGATAATCGTCAGCACCTTCATAATCGCATTCAATCGATTGCTGATGCTGGTCAGGTAAATATCCAAAAGCCCCGACACCGTATCGCGGAAGGTATCCACAGAATCCATTACCTGAATCGTATGGTCATAGACATCGCGAAAATACGGTTCCGTCGAATCCGTTATCAGCGGGCTTGCGGTTTTTTCAATCTGACTGATGACCTCCCGCAGCGGCCAGACGGATTTTCGCAGATAAATCAGTTCCCGTTTCAGGGCGTAAATCCGGTTGAGCGTCTCCTCCGACGGTTCTTTAATCACCTCCTGTTCGAGGGCCTCGACCCGTTCGCCCAGTTTCTCCAGAATCAGGAAATACCCATCCACAACCGCATCCATCAGCCGATAGACCAGATAATCGGCTCCCATGCTGCGGACACGTCCGCGCCCGGTCCGGATTTGGTCGCGTATCGGGTCAAACACATCGCCTTCGCTTTCCTGAAAAGAGACGACATAACCGGGTCCCAGCAGGATGCTCACCTGCTCTGACTGAATCCTCTGATCGGCGTCCGCATACTGCAGCATGCGAAAGACGACAAACAGATGGGACGTGCTGTCATCGCATTTGGGGCGCTGGCCGGTGCTTAAAATATCCTCCAGAATCAGCGGATGAACGCCGAACTGGCGTCCGATGCCTTCGATAACGCTGATGTCGGCCAGACCGTCGATATTAATCCAGCGGACCGTATGCAGGGGCTGCGGCTTGAAGCAATCCTCCAAACGGACCGGCTTGCGTTCAACAACCGAATCGGGGCTGTATTCAAAGACCGTAATGACGGTGGCCTCCGGCGGCCGTTCTCCGGTATGCACGAGCGTCCCGGGCGGAAGGCCGGCTTTTTCCGAACGTCTGCGGGTTTTTTTCGCCATAGACGGGTCCTTGTCGTTTAAAAAAGACAAAATACCCCGCACAGACGATTTGTGCAACAGTTTTACAGTGTCCGTCGGCAGGCGGCCGCTCAGAAGGACTCAAGCCAGTGCAGTCCAAACAGGGCCAGGTCGTTCAGATTCACCAGTCCGTCGCCGCCGCGACGCGGGTACAGGTCCCGGTACGGATTGCTCGTCAGCCAGTGCTCGCTGAAGATGACCAAATCCAGAAGGTCTGTGGTTCGGTCTCGGCTGAAGTCGGTCTCGAACGGCCGGATTTCGGGGACTACAACCATTTCGGTGGTGAACAGGTAAGGATACTGGATGCCGCCGACGGTTCTGCCGGGGAAGGTCAGCTCAACAAAATAGGCCGTCCAGCCCTGCGGCGGCACGGGCACCTGCCCGATATACACCCCGCCGCCCTGGTCGGTTAGGGGCGTGGACGTCCAGTTGGGGCCGGTGGTCAGCCGCCGAAAATCCCGTGCCGTCGGGTTGGTAATCTGCCAGAGTTTGACCGCCGTCGGCGTCGTCGAAGTCTGGACAATCGTCCTGCCGTCCGGCTGGACGGTCCAGCTGTAATTCGGTCGGGCGGCTCCGTTCAGCACCGCGTCATAAAAGGGGACCAGCCCGGCAAAAACGCTGCTGTACACTCCGTCCAGGTAATGATTGGAATTCGGCACGGTTCGCAAAAGAGTTTCTCCGGACAGCTGGCGGATGTAGAACTGGGCGGAATCGCTCACGAAAAAGTCATCGCCGGAGGCGGTGATGATGTATTTGGGAAGGGTCAGGCGGCTGCGGTACCGATAGGGGTCCACAATCTCCAGCAGTTCGGCCGTTCGGGGCAAATCAAATCGGTCAAAAATCATTTTTTGCTGATAGGGAGCCAGCGACGGCGCCCAAAATCCATAGCAGGCCCAGTGATGAGCAAAAGAGCGCTCCATGTTCAGCAGGTCGATGACAATCGGAGCAGCCGCAATGACGCGGCTGTCCACGGCCGCCGTCAGCCAGGCCGTCCAGCCGCGCTTGGACCCGCCGGTCAGCACAAACCCATTTACGGTCTTGCCCTGCGAGGCCGCAAAGGCCTGCACGGCATCCATACAGGCCTTGACGGACTTGACCATCGGCAGCTGGGCGGGCCAGAATGAATCGCCGCCGTTGAGAAATTTGTCCCACGTGTAGGCGATAATCTCATCCTCGCTGCGGGAGAAGGACTCATCCAGGAACCGGATGGGCTGGTTGGGCACGGCCGTGAGGGTTACAATCAGGGAACGGGTGGCCATCGATAAAAGACGCATCTGGCTGTCAGCAGCCGGGGCGGGGTCATTGGTGCTGCCGCCGTTAATCAAAAGCAGGGCAGTCGAACGGGTCGGGCCCAGGACCGAGGAAGGAACAATTACGGTTACCCAGTGCCTCCAAAGGACCTGGCTGGGCTCTACTTCTGAACTGTTCCGCCACTGCTGGGAATTCAGGCGAAGGGTAAAAGCGGTTGTAAAGGTGGCGGAATCGTAGGTCCCGCTGCCGACCTGAGTCCAGGAATACGACGCATCCGGCATCGCCACATAATCATCCAGCGCCGTTGCCGAGACGAGCGAAGACAAAACCAGAAAGGCAACCCCCGCTCCAAAATATCGACCTTTCATCTCCTGTCCTCCTCAAAAAACCTTATTCAGCATAGCACTTCCTGTCGCCGAAAGCAAGTCTTTCCGCTTTCGAAGACAGCAGCTTACTGAATCAGGGAATCAAACACGCGGACCTGCTTCCAGTTGGCCTCGTTCCGCTGGATGAATTCGAGGTGCTTTTTGGAGGTCTGATAGGCGTCGTAGGCGGCGACGCTGTCAAAGACAATCAGCAGGCACACATCAAACCCGGTTTCATTGACCGCCCGCTGCATCTGGACCGCCCGCTCGCCCGCCGCAAAATACACCACCCCCTCGTGGCTGCGAAGCCACGCATAGGCATCGCGGACCAGCTGCTGTTTGGCGTAGATGGAGTTATTGTTTAGGGTGAAAAAGACTGTATGAGCCACTTGCGGCCCGGCGGTCAGTTTCTTGGGCTGCCCGACCATTTCGCAGCCCGCGGCCAACAAAAGCGTGCTCAATGCCCAACAAAGAAATTGTCTGTGAATCATTCTGTTTCCTTTCAGCCTCCCGGGTTCATTCCTTTTTTTCTGGCAATAATGAACCATAAGAAGAGTTGTTTGAAAAGAGGGATTTCCGGTTTGCGGAGGATTCGAGCCGAGCGCAAAAAAATAAGGATTCCCCTTCTGCCGGGAAATCCTGCACCGGTCTTTGCGCTCTCTTTTGTACGCCGTAAGGGTCGCTTGCTCAGTCCGACCTTACCAGGTCTGATTTTGCGCTTCCAGTTCGCTTTCGAGATTCAGACGGGCGTATTGGGAGGGCAGTTCTCCTTTCCCGTCATCGTCCGCGGCAAGCAGTGGGGCACCGCTCATTGGAAGGGCCGCTTTTGGAACGTAGCGTGAGAGCACTTTTTGGGCCTGTTCGGTTTGTCCGGCGGCCATCAGTTCCTGCACGGCCTCCAGACGCGCCTGAGCCAGAACCCGTTCGCAGCGGTCATGGGCCCATTGGGCTCGATAATCCGTTGTTCCGCAACCGCCGCCTATCAACGCGATCCCTGCGACAGCCAAACTGAGAATCGGTATGTTTTTCATACGCATTTCTCCCTTTCTGCTTCGGCTGGGCGCAGACAATTCTCGCACCATTTTACCGAAGACTTCTCATACAAACCATACAAAATGTTGAAGTCTCCGGCATTTTCTACGAAAAATTTTTCTTACTTTGCGCAGTTTCTCTGCTTTTCCTTATGTCGGCGATTGGATTTCAGAAAATGAAAGAAAAATTCCTTTTTTTCGGGTTATTTTTCCTTTTTTAATATTAAGAAAGGGATATTTGTTAATTCCGGGAAGTTATCGGACCGCCGGAAGGACCACAAAGAAGGAGGCACCCGCCCCCGGTTCCGATTCGACCCAGATTCGCCCATCCAGCCGGTCCAGAATCCGGCGGACAATCGTCAGTCCCAGTCCTTCTCCTTTTTGGGGGCCGTCCGGATAAAGCCGATGAAAGATTTCGAAAATCTTCTCGTGATGTTCTCTGTCGATGCCGATACCATTGTCCCGGACTGTGTAAATGACTTCATTGCCGTTTGTCTGTCCGCTGAGCCAGATTTCCGGCGGGGTATCCGGCCGGCGATATTTTAAGGCATTGTCCAGCAGATTGCTGAACACCTGATTGACCTGGACGGCATCGCCCAGACAGTCCGGCAGAGACTCCAAATAAATCTGGGCTCCCAGGCGGCGAATCTCATACCGCATTGAGCCGAGAATCAGCTGGACAAGGGCGTTCATTCGAATCGGCTCAATCCGAATCGGGGCCGTGCCCACACGCGACAGGCGAAGCAGACCGCTTAGCAGGGAATCCATCTTGGCGGTTCCGGCGGAGATAAAATGGAGCGATTCGGCAATGTCTCTGTCGAGAATCTGGAGAATGCGTTCGGCGGTTTCCTTCGGGATATCCGACGTTTTGAGAATGTTTTTTAATTCCTCGGCGGCCCGCTGAATCTCCCCGGAGAAGCCCTCAATGTTCACCAGCGGCCCGCGCAAATCGTGGGACGCTACAAAAACAATGCTCTCCAGCTCTTCGTTCTTCGCCCGCAGTTCCCGTTCCGTACGTTTTCGTCCGGTGATGTCTGTCAGGGCAAACAGTTCGCCTTTGGAGCGGTCCTGTGGGTCCAGATACACGCCCCGCAGCAGCACGGAAAGCAGATGCCCGTCCTTGTGCTGAAAAGTCAGCTCGTCCATCACCTCCCCCTGGGTCTCCAGACGCGAGTACAGCGACTGTCCCCAGAACACAAACTCTTCCCGGCTTCGGTACAGGCAGGAGGTGTCCCGTCCGATTAATTCCTCCGGGGAATACCCTAACAGACTGCAGAAGATTTTGTTGACCCGGATAAAGATGCGGTTCCGCACATGGCTGATGCCCACAGGGACCGCCTGGAAGACGGCGTCCAGCTCCTGCTGCTGCCGGAGCTGCTCCTGCTGGCGCCGCTGTTTTTCGGTTACATCCCGGAAAATCCCCACTGCGTAAGGGGCCCCGTTCAGCCAAAAGAGAGCGGCGGAAATATCCGCATAGAAAATCTGTCCGTCTTTGCGCCGAATAGACTGGGCGGAAATTTGCTGGGGATGCCCGGCGGCCAGTTGTTCAAAGTGTTCAAGGGCTGCCTGGTGGACATCAGGCGGAAGGATATCCAGAAGCGTCATCTGCTCAATCTCTTCGGGGGTGCAGCCGAGCATCCGGCACATCTGCTGATTGGGCATCAGAAAGCGGCGGGTCCGGCAGTCCAGCAGCATAATTCCATCCAGTGCGTTTTCAAAGAGGGCCCGAAACTTCTGTTCGTTTTCCTCGGCACGAAGACGCAATGCCGTCAGTTCTTCCAGAATTTTTTGCACGGAGCATTCTGTGGAAGACCTGGATTGGCCGGCGATTTTCGGGTCTTCTGATGTCATATACCGCAGACTCCGGAAGTTATCTGATTATTATATCCGATTTCAGGATATTCCAAAGAAACATTTTCCGCCGTAACATTGAGAAAACGCTTCTTTTTGAGGGGATACGGGGAGCAGACAGGAAGGAGCCGGCGCAAAGAGTCGGCCCACAGCTCCTCTCCTGGCGCTATGGGCCGCACCCTCCACCGTTACTGCCGAAATTTACTGAAACGTCTTCCAAGGGATTTGTCAAGCGCGGGAACAAAAAATTTTCCCTTTTTTGAGAAACAAGACGCTCAAAGACAAAAGCCAGATCCGCTCGAGAGCGAAATCTGGCTTCGGAGGAGGGTGTTGAAGTCGTTGTCTATCTATAGTATTTATGACAAATAATCGGCTTTTTGGTGTAATCTTTTTTCGCGGAAAATCGGTTTTTTGAAAATTTTTTCTTTTTTTCAGCGTTTCCGCAAAGAAACACCAAAGACGTCTCGTTTTTTAAGTCTCTGTTTATAATGGGCTTAAGATTTTCCGGATATAGACAATCCCGGAAATCTTTTCCGAAGACAGTGCCGGAGGCAGGCCGTTTTTAACGGGGGATTATTCACGGATGGCCTGTGATATTTTGAAGGAAAACTGTCTTTTATATCCCGGAACAGGGGGAGTTTCGGACAAAATCGGTGAACATTTGAGGTTGTCCGGCGGTAGAAATAAGGAAAGCTCCTGCGAAGATTATCTTGTCTTTTAACCTGCGGTAATTATGATGGAAGAGCAGAAATCGGTTTGGGGAGCTTTTGTTGCACCCTGTGTCGCAGAGTGCAAAAAACCGATGAACAGATGAAGGGAGTGTCTGACATGGTAAAAGCAGGAAAGAAAAAAGGAGAATTTCGTTTTGTCTATAAACCCGCCGGAAAGGTCCAAAAGGTTGCCCTGGCCGGCTCTTTCAATCAGTGGAAGCCGGTACCGATGACCAAGCAGAAAAACGGGGAATACGCCCTGACGGTTCCTTTGACAGCGGGTTATTATGAGTATAAGTTCCTGGTGGACGGCTGCTGGCTGGAAGATAAGGACAATGGGGCTTATACGTTTAACCCCTACGGAACCCTGAATTCGGTTTTGAAAGTCGATTAATTGTTTTTTTGAATCGATAAAGCAGGATAGAAAAAGGTTTTAAAGAAAAAGTTAGATATATATCAAACATACTTCTTGACAAGATTCATAATTTATAAGACAATATCGGCGGTGAAAAAATAGAAGGATTTGAGGCGGCAGAAAGGAGAACCAATGGGCTGCTGGAGAGCCGGTGCTTTGGAGAATTGGCCCGATCGGCCTGTCGGGTTTCGGGGGAACAGGGAACTCGTTCGGGATGCGGCTGAACAAATCTGCCGGCGGCTGGAGTGGCTGGAGCTGTCCGACCGGCTCCTGCTGGAAATGATTTATGAACAGGGAATGTCCGTTCGCAAGGCGGCCGTCATTCTGCAAAAAAGCCCCTCGACCATCGCCCGTCGGATTCGCGCCCGGGTTCAGGGGCTTTTTTCCCCGGAGTATCAGATTTGTCTTCAGCATCGGATGGAGCTGTCAGACCTGCAGATGAGCATCGCCCGTTGTTATTATGTCCAGAAAAAAAGCCGTCGTGCGATTGCCCGATTTCTGGGCATTTCGCGGTATGCCCTCCAGCGTCATCTGGACCGGCTGGAGGGGCTGGTGGAACGGGAAAAGGAAGTTCGTGAACCAGGACCGGTTGCTGCTTTCCAAGGACACCGACGATGCGTCTGACGGCGACACTCGACTGTCCGGGATTTATTCCGTGGGGCCCCCGGGCTGCTCAGCTGATGCGTCGGTTTGGGCTGGACCGTCAGGATTTGCCGGAGCAGTCTCCTTCCATTCCCATTTCGGTGGAGCTGACTGCCGGACAGATTTGTCTGCTCACAGGCCCGTCCGGAAGCGGCAAAACCCTCCTTCTGCGTCAATTTTTTCAGCAGGCAGATGCCGAGTCGCGGATTTGGCTGGAGGAGATTGTCCTCGAGTCTGAACGCAGTGTGATTGACTGTGTCCAGGAGCCGCTGGATGAGGCGCTGCGGCTTTTGACGCAGGCAGGGCTGGCGGATGTCTTTGCCCTTCTGCGGCCTCCGGCGCATCTGAGCACCGGCCAGCAGTATCGCTACCGCCTTCTGCAGGCCCTTCGCAGCGGACGGCTCGTGATTTTTGCGGATGAATTCGGTTCTTGTCTGGACTTTGCCGGAGCGGCAGTGCTGGCCCTTCAAACGGCTCGACTGATTCGGCAGCGCCGGCTGATTCTTTTGGCCGCCGCAACACGGGAGGACTCGGCCTGCTTTCTTGAGCCGGATATTCTCATTCGCTTTGATGCACCGGCTTGTGCGGAGGTGCTTGCAGTCCGGGCCCCGGAGCATCCCGGCCCCAAAGGTATGCCGCCTGCTGACCTGCCGGTCAGTCAGGCGGCGATACGCAGGCGAGGGCTGAAATCTGTATCGCGTTAGGAGGGCTGGCTTACTTGGGCTTCTACCTCTTCCGATTTGATTTCCTGAATGATTTGGCAGGCCCAGTCATTTTGGGTCGGCAGCATATATTCCGGTACGTTTTTCAGGCCGGTTGAGATTCCAACCTGATAGCGGGCACATTGCTCAAATGACCCCAGACAATACCGTTCCCGAAACAGATTTCTCAGTTTGGGCATGCTTTCTTCGTTCTGAATCAAAAACTGGCACTGTTCAATCAGGGTGCAGGTTTTTTTCATTTTGGCAGCTTCCTTCTTTTCAGTTCCCATGCTCCGAATGTTTCCGGGTACAACCCCGAAGCAAAATGGGATTTCGCCAAGGTGTCGTTCGATTGGTATCCGTATATATCCCTATATATAAATCAGTACAGTTTCTTATCGTCCTGAGAAGGCCGCAGCAATCACTTTTTTCAGAGTTTTCTTTCAAAATTGGAAGGGGCTATAAAACGTGCAGAAATATGGCGCAAATGCGTTTTTTTCCGGTCTGTTTCTCATGTCTGCTTCGGCGGAGGAGGTGCGGAGGATGTCCGCCATGCATTATCGGTCTTTGGGCCGACAGCCGTACGCGGCGGCGTGGAAACTCTGTCATAAAACCCTAATGGGGCCCTCCTTTTCTACATATCCCATAGGGATTATTACCTATGCGATGCCTCTGCTGAACTGTGCAGCCCGCCGTCAGGCGGCGGGGGACTTTTTCTCGATTCCGGATAAACGGCTGCGTTTGGAGCGACTCAATCAGCGTGTGCGGCGAATCAGCCGAGTGATTATAGACCCGCGCTTTCGCGGGTTGGGTCTGGCGGCCCGGCTGGTGAGGGAAACGATGTCTCTGGTGAAAGTGCCAATGGTGGAGGCAGTGTCTGTAATGGGCTCAATGGCCCGCTTTTTCGAACAGGCGGGGATGCGAAAGATAGACATCCCGCCTCGCCCCCAGGCCCGGCTTCTGGCTGAACAGCTGGTTCAGGCGGGCATTCCGGAGGACCTCTGGACGGATGCCGCCGAAGCGGATGCACGAATCCGCGCTTTGCCCTCTTCCGTCCGGGAACCGCTGGAAAAAGCGGTGGAACGGTTTCTCGGCCCGTACGGCCGGCGCCGGCAGATGCCGCAGGGGCTTGCACGCATCCGGTTTGTTCTGTCGCGTCTGAATGCCCGACCGGCCTATTTTGTCTGGTTTCATCCGGAGATTCCGCTGAAGAAATAAACAAAACCCAAGTTATTTCTGAAATACAGTCATTCGAAGCCTCTGCATTCAGGATGGGCAGGAAGAATTTTTTCGGAAGAAGGGGTTGAAGGAAAGAGTAAACAATGATATCGCCGCTTTTGTCGGTTCCCAATCTGCCGAGCAAAAGCCGACGATTTCAGGTTAGGCTTCCTGGCCGGAGGCAGTCTCTGTATGCCGCCGCAGAATCATATCCGCCCACTGCAGCTGAGTCGGCAGCATCGACGTCGGCACATGTTCCCGCCCGATGCGGCTGGCGACCTGATAGCGGGCGCAGTCGGCAAAGTTCCCGTGGCAGTAGTCGGCCTTCAGCTGGTCAAAAAGCGTCTGAAACCGCTGGACGGAGGGGTCGTTGAAAAAGGCGCAGCCCTGAAGGTACCTGCAGGTTTCCATGGGTTTATCCCTTCCCTGATTTCACCTGGACGCCGACTATCATACCCGTTCAGGGACCCGGGATGCAAGTGTTTTTAATAATAGAGTTCTACGGAGGCGAGAGTCGGGGCCACCCTGTACATAACAAAATGAATCCGCAGTTCGGTGGTGCTGGTTTCCGGCACCGCGAGGATGCGCTTATAGCCGATGGTGGCGGCTTCGGCCAGTTTGGTCCACCGGCCGTCCGGACCTTTGGCTTCGACAAAAAAGGCCTCCACCCGCTGGCTGCGGCGGATTTGTTCCTGAAGCACAATCCGCCGGAAGGTCACCTGCCGCGGAAGAGTAATGTGAAGCATCACAGGCCCGTCGGCGCTGCTGGTTGTGGCGGCTTCCCACCAGGTTTCGTAGTCTCCGTCCACCGCGGCGGAAGGGGGATGGTCCGGCAGGAAGCTGGCGGAGGAGGCGGTTGCTCCGACCGCCAGGTTTTGTCCGTAACGAGTCTGACGCAGTTCGCCGAAGGCCTTCAGGGTCGCCACCGCCGGCTCCGTGAACAGCCCCCGCTTGTCCGGGGGAATATTCAGAATGAAGCTTGCATTGCGTCCGACGCTGCGTTCATACAGGTCCATCAGTTCTTCCGGAGTTTTCATATGGTTGTCGTTGTGATAGAACCAGCCCGGCAGAATGGATGTGTTGGCTTCCGCCGGATACCAGTGCAGGGCCGCGGCCTTGGCCAGTCTGTCGCGAGCCCCCAGAACGGGGTCCGTCATATCCGGCCACTCGAATTCCTCCAGCGGCTTGTCCAGACCAATCACACTCCATTCGATTTCCCGGGCTGTGCCGCTTTCATTTCCGGCCCATCGGATATCCGGCCCGCGGTTGAAGATGACGGCCTGCGGCTGAAGCAGGCGAATCAGCTCGGTCCATTCCCGGAGGGCCCATTTTTGTCCGCCTTTGGTTTTGGGGACGGCCCCGTCAAACCAGACTTCCGCTACGGGGCCGTATTCCGTCAGGAGTTCGTACAGCTGATTGAGAAAATAACGGTTGTAGTCATCGACCCTGCATCGGTAGGTTACACCGGCCCCGAATCCCTCCCGGGGAGCCGGGCGGGGGATCAGCGGATTGCTTTGGAAGGAAGCGGGGTCTGTCGGGATGACCGAATCGACGGCGGGGCTGCCGTTTCCGTAATAGCCGTTCGGATGTTCCAGCTGAAATAAATCTGCCGGCGACAGATAGATGCCCACCTCCAGCCCCTCAGCGCGGACGGCATCGACAAATTCCCGAACCACATCGCCCTTGCCGTCTTTCCAGGGGCTGTTTTTGACGGACTGTTCGGTGTAGCGCGACGGCCACAGACAAAATCCGTCGTGGTGTTTGACGGTCAGAACGGCCATCGTCATCCCTGCGGATTTCAGGGCCCCGGCCCATTGGCGGGCATCCAGAGCGGTCGGCTGGAAGACGGAAGGACTCTCCGTGCCTGTTCCCCATTCCCGTCCGGTGAAAGTGTTGGGACCGAAATGAATAAATGCATAGACGTCGTGCTTGCGCTGCCAGGCATATTGCCGCTCACTGGGGACAACGGAAACGAGTTTTTGTTCAAACGCCGCCGTTTCCTGCGGGGAACGTTCCGCTGCTTTGGAGACGCCGAGATGAACGGCGCCCAGACAGAGCAGCAAGGTCCATCGGTTTTTCATCATTTAAAGTCCCTCCGCTTCTTATTTCAGCCAGTTTCGTGCAAACTCCGCAAACTCCGAAAGGTCAGC
This sequence comes from Anaerohalosphaeraceae bacterium, assembly GCA_037479115.1. Lineage (NCBI taxonomy): Bacteria > Pseudomonadati > Planctomycetota > Phycisphaerae > Sedimentisphaerales > Anaerohalosphaeraceae > Anaerohalosphaeraceae bacterium. Next base: position 91,812 of record JBBFLK010000012.1, read on the forward strand.
CGCGCAGTCGCCGTTTTGGTCGATTGCCGAAGTCAGAACGCAATTGTTTGACATCCAGACGTCCGCCAGGAGCATGAGGTCTTCGATGGAGACGGAACCGCTGCTGTTGAAGTCGCCGTACAGGCCGCTTTGCCACGGCGACAGGTAGTTTCCGGCAATGACTTCCTGCGTGAATCCCGGTCCGCTCCAGGCGACGGCGATGTGATCCCCGCCGGTGTATTCCTTGTGCAGGACCTCGATGTAGTATTTCTGTCCGGCCGTCAGCGTGCGCGGACTGGATTGCTGAGAAGAATACTTGTTCCACTGGCGGGGGTCTGTCCAGCCGGGGACTGAGGCAATCAGGACGGCGTTGGCCGGGCTGCCGTCGGTGCTCAGCCGCAGCTGGCAGTTGTCATCCCCGGCAATCCAGAAGGTATAGGTGCCGGTTGCGGGCGGATACAGATAGCCGCGAATGCGGGTGCCGTAATTCTCTCCGATATTGCTCGGGCCTTCGAGGGCGGTGAGCCGACCCACAAAGGACGGGTTGTTCGGATACGCCGGGTTCGATGTCAGCGAAGAGACCGAGGAACCGGCAATCCCGTCCCATCGTTCATAAAGAATGGTTCCCAGTGCCGTTTTGGGAACAGAAGCGGAGGCCTGATTGGAAACATCGGACTCGTTCCAGGCGGTATCTACGGCCCGAACCACATAATAGTAAGTTTGGCCGGAGACAACGGCGGTATCGAGATAACTGGACTCGGTCAGAACGGAGGCGTTCAGTCTTTGGTACCCGCTGCCGGCGGTTGACGAGCGGTAAATATGGTAGCCCCGCAGGTCGGGTTCGGTGTTGTCGTCCCAGTCCAGCCGGATATTGATGCCGTTTAAGACAGCTGTCAGGCTTGTGGGTGCGGCCGGGGGAGTCGTGTCGCTGTTGGGCGGGGGAATCTTCATCAGCATCATGCAGCTTGCCGGCAGTGTAATCTGGAAGGTATTTCCTGAGCGAAACGCCTGTGGGGCGTAAAAAGGAGCCGCCAGGGGGTCCGGATGAAGAACGCCGTTGATGCGGATGTCGTCTTTGTCCTGGATATTGACGCCGCCGGCGATGACGGCCCCGTCCGGCTCCAGCAGCCATTGCTGACCGTTTTGGCCGGCGGAAAAACCGGTAATCTGGATATCCGCCGTAATGTCCGAGCTGGGGGAATTGTTAAAGACAAAGATGGTCAGGTTCCCCTGGTCATCCTTGGCCGCATACGCCCGGACCAGGGGGGTATTGGAGCTGGAGGCCTGCACCATATGCCGTCCGAAATGATGAATCAGCATCGGATTGACATACCAAACCGGATAGACCCGGAAATTGGCTCCGTACTCGGGAATCCAGGGGTTGGACAGGTCCCAGTTGTGCCTGGCCATTTCCAGAATGTATTGGGCATGAAACAGGGCGTTCACATAGCAGCTGACGCGGTCGTAGCTGTCATGTCCGCCGGCGTCCCATTCCGTCATTCCATAGCGAATCTGACCGACATATTGTGCTCCGAGAGCGTTTTGGACAATGCTGTTCAGACTGGAGGTATAGAGCCCGATGTTGTCGATGTCCGTACTTAAGAGCGTGGGGTTGTACGAGGCGGGCTGACCCGAACCGGGATACGAATGAATAATCAGAAAGTCGGGAACCGCATTCTTGGCGGCGGCGGCGACAAGCGTATCATAAGTCCAGTAGCCCACATACCAGCCCCACGGCTGAAGTTCGTGTTTGGGTTCGGCGCAGGCGCCGATTTTGATGGAGGGATTGACAGCCTTCATTGCCAGATAGAAATCGGCGAATTTGTCGCCGTAATACGTTCCGCTGATGCCTTCGAACCACCCGACTTCCCAGGGGCCGCCGATTTCGTTGCCGATTTCCCAGTATTGGGCGCAGACAGGCCGGGCGGTCTGGTCCTGGACCCAGGCAACGGCCGCATTGACGGCGTTCTGGTGAGCAATCTCATAATTCTGATGTTCCTCATCATAGGGGGTATCGTCCTGAAGGGTGTCGTACCACCAGCCGGGAAAGTTCACGATCGGCTGCAGGGTCGGAGGAATGGTTTCGCCCGGCTGGCTGAGCGCCGCCATCAGATTCAGGTATTCGGTATAACTGACCTTCCAGGCGGCGGTGCCGTTGGGACCTTCGATATCGCTCCAGAGATGGCCGTTGCCCCAGGAGCCGCCCGGAATGCGGAAATATTTTCGTCCGGACGCCTTCATTAAATTGTTAAAAGTTGTATTGGTTCCCGCCTGCGCACCGTCCCAGGACTGCAGGTTGGCACCGTACAGGGTCATCGGAATCGTGCGAATCGGTGCATCGGCGCTGATTTGAATGGTTACATTCCCGGAGTCCGGGATTACGGCGCGGATATTATCCAGCCAGAGCGTTCCGCCGCCGGAACCGGAATTGGTAATGAGGAAAAATTCGGCCCAGCCGCCGGTCCCGTTTTGAATAAACGTGTCGCGAACACTCTGGGGAATGGTTACGGTCAGCGTATCGGTTCTCGGGCCTGACGGTACGCCGGGATAGCCCAGATTAAATTGCTGCCAGCCGCCTGTTTGGCTGTTGATAATAAAAAACAAATTCAGCCATCCTCCGGGAATCTGACCGGCTTCGTTTCGTGTGGTTACATCCAGCCGGATGGCGGTCATGGTTTTCAGCAGGTCCGGCTGCGGGAGCATGTTTTTCTTCAGGACGCCGAGCCAGCCGCTGGGGAAAACGACCCGCAGTGAGGAAGCTCCGGCGGTGACCCCCTGCGTGGAATACGAAACCGAAACGCTGCCGTCCGCCGTCCAGCCGTCCATGGTTCCCTCAAAATCGCCGAGCATCACAACGGCGGCGTGCAAAGGGATTGACAGGAACAAAAGGAGTATGGCCGCCGCAAGAAGGTCAGGGGGCGTTAGAATTTTTTTATAAGGTCTCATTTTTCCCCTCTAAAGCACTGGGTTGCGTCTTTCTTCCGGGTTCGTGCCGACTCTCCACATTCGGAAAGTCCGGCTGCCCGGTTGTCGTTTTGGTCGATGCCGGCGGGGCTGGTGCACCTGCCGAAGTCTGCTCATCTGCACCCCCCAGGTTCGGGCCAACAGATACCGTCTGCCTGTCCTGCTTGCAGGTCGGGCACTCTATTAAGAAATAGCGCAGCGAGGGGGGATTTCTGGGAAAAAATTCGGTTTTTGTGAACCTTTCGGATAAAACCTTGCCGAAAGGGGGGATTTTCTCCCTTCGCAGAAGCTTCAGAGAACAAATCGCAGGGATGGTGGGGCTTGGCGAGGGAAATAGCCCCGGGCGTAAGCCCGGGGAAGATGGGGATAGGGTTTTTGTTCTCTTTTTTCCCCGCCCTTGCG